>CAYVZU010000028.1:0-33747 GCA_964455935.1 uncultured Fibrobacterota bacterium | reverse complement strand
CGGAAGAAGTCCAGGCCGAAACCGCCACAGAGGCCGAGCAAAAAAAGGACGAGGACGCGCCCGAAGAGGGCGAACTGAAGGTCGAGCAGGAAGAAATCAATTGGGAGGAGTACCTCGAAGACGGCTTCGACCTGGGTTACCGCCAGTCGGAAGACCTCTCCGGCTCGGACAATGAATTCGAGTCGGTTCCGGCAGCCGAAAAGACGCTGGAAGACCATTTGCACCAGCAGCTCAACGAACGCAATGTTGATGAGCAGCTGCGAAAAATCATTGAGCACCTGATCGGGTGCATGGACGTCTATGGTTATCTGTCGTACCCAATCCAGGACATCGCCAACGACCTGAAGGTCCCCATTTTCCAGGCGGAAGAGGCCCTGAATGTCCTTCAAAACCTGGACCCGCCCGGCATTGGCGCGCGCAATCTTCGCGAGTGCCTGCTGATTCAGTTGCGCAAGCGAAAGTTCTTCGACAGCTTGGAGTGCGAGATCGTGACCAGCCATTTCGAGCTGCTGCAGAAACTGCGGATCACAGAAATTGCGAATGCAACCGGACGCACGGTGCAGGATGTTCAGACCGCGGTACGGCTGATCGGAACTCTGAACCCCCGGCCCGCCGAGAGCCTGACGGGAGACCGTTCGCAGACAATCATTCCCGACATCATCGTGGAGAAGATCACGGGAAAATGGGTCGCCTATCTCAACGATTCGCATATGCCCCGGCTGCAGATCAATCGCGCCTATGCCAGCCTCATGCGCAATGAAGGAAAATCATCGCCCGAGATTCGCAATTTCATTAAGGACAAGATGACCGCGGCCAACTGGCTGATCAAGGCCATTGAGCAGCGCAAGACCACCATGCTGCGGGTTATGAACGCCATCCTGGACCTGCAGGGCGATTTTTTCGAGAAAGAGCCGGGCCAGTTGAAGCCGCTGATCATGCAGACGGTCGCCGACCGCATTGGCATGCACGTGGCCACGGTAAGCCGCGTGGTCAATGGAAAATACTGCCAGACGCCGCACGGCGTTTTCGAGCTGAAATCGTTTTTTACCGCGGGCATCGAGCAGGAAGACGGCAGCGAGGTCTCGGCCACGCGGGCCATGAACGCGATCCGGGAGCTGATTGATGGCGAGGACACCAAGAACCCGCTTAGCGATCAGCGGATCGTCCAAATCCTCAAAGAGCGCAACATGGACATTGCCCGGCGCACCGTGGCCAAGTACCGCGACCGGCTCAAGATCCTTCCGGCTCGGCTGCGAAAGCAGTATTAGGCGGTCCTGCAATACGATGGCGCAGGATTTCCTTCTTTGCACATTGCGCTCCCCGCTTGTGCTGAGCCTGTCGAAGCGCGAATGCGCGCCCTTCAACGGGTTGGCGACGAACGCTTGGCAGCGTGACATCCTGAGCGTATAAACCCTTGGACACACAAGAGGCCCGAATGGAGTTTGGCCCATACAGACCTCGATTCTCTCGAAACCGAAAGCGGTTAATGCAAGGGAGTCTCGCTCTTGTGACGGCTTGGGGCATCCTCCTCTTGGCATTTCTGAATTGCTCCCCAAAAGGCGCGGGTGTCTATGACGCCAAACAGTCCCAGTTCCGATCGGCGCGATACAAATGCCAGCTGAACCTGCCCGCATCGGAGCGGTGGCAAGCCCAGGCCTGCGCCGATGCGCAAAGCGGGATCATTTTTGAGGCCAGCAATCCTTCCGGGCTTCTCTATCTGTTCGTCGCCGCTGAGACGCTGAACAGCAATCTCGAGGACTACTATCTCCTGCTGAAGGTATCGAACCGGCTGGAACAGAAACCCGGGTATGAATATTACGGCAGAAGCTCCGAGACCTTGCAGGGCACGCCGGCCTTGCGGTTCATTTATGCAAGCGATGTGGAAGATTCCGCTATTGGCCGGCAGCGGTTTGTGTATGTGAATGTTCTTCTCAAGAACGGCAAAACGAATTACCGGCTCATTGTATATACGCTTCACGAGGCGTATGAGCGCAAAAAGGACCTGATTGAGCAGGTCGTTAAAGGATTCCGCTTTTTATAGGAGAAGCGCATGCCGGACGTGAAGATTGCCCCCTCCATTCTATCGGCCGACTTCGGCCATCTCGCTGGGGACGTGCAGCGGGTTGAGGCGGCTGGCGCCGATTACATCCACTGCGACGTGATGGATGGCCATTTCGTGCCGAACCTGACATTTGGTCCATTGGTAATCGAAGCGGTTCGCAAGGTTACCGCACTGCCGCTGGATGTGCATTTAATGATTTCCAACCCCCAACGATATATTGAACGGTTTGCAAAAGCCGGCGCGGATTTATTGACGGTGCACGCTGAAACCTGCCCGGACCTGCCCGCCGTCATCGCTCAAATTCGAAAAACCGGCGCTCGCGTCGGGATTTCCATTAACCCCGATCAGCCTTTGGAGCTGCTTTTGCCTCATCTGGACCAAGTGGATATGGTGCTGCTCATGACTGTTTTCGCTGGTTTTGGCGGCCAACGTTTCCTTCCCGAGTCTCTGGACCGAATTCGCTTGATTCGGGAAGCCTTGGTGTCCCGAAATCTGGCAATTGACCTGGAAGTGGATGGTGGAATCAATGCCGAAACCGCGTTGCAGGTGAAGACGGCCGGGGCCAATGTCCTGGTGGCCGGGTCGTATATCTTCAAATCCGACGCATACGAGACTCGAATCGCTTCCCTACGGAAATAGCCGACCTTTCCTATTTTGATTGTCTGGCCGCGAACACGGGGAGAAAGCCCATCCTTTCCCGGTTTCGCGCCGATCTCCAGCCCCCCCCCGGACATAGATGCTTTCTCCTCTTTTTTCAACCAGTGATGTTTCTTGCTTCGAAATTATGGAATATGTTATCTACCCCGAAACTCACCTTGGCCAAGGACATCGATGCCTCCGGTCGGCAAAACGTTCAAAAAGGGTTCGTTCCTCTTTCGCGAAAACGACCTCTCGAAAGAACTCTATATCATTCAGGCGGGCCTGGTCCGGGTCTATCGCAAGGATGGGGCAAAAGAGATCGAGCTCTGTAATCTTGGCAAGGGCGCCGTGTTCGGAGAAATGGCCCTCATCGATGGCCGACCCCGGTCGGCCAGTGTTGTGGCGCTTGAGGACACCAAGGTTTCGATCGTCGGTCCCGATGATTTCTCCCGGAAAACGCAGGATGTGCCCGGCTGGTTCTATTCGATCGTAAAGGTCATTATCCAGCGCCTCCGAGACGCCGACAAACGGCTGCACGCAACCGTCAATCACAATTATCTGGGAAATATCGCGGCCATTCTTTACCTGGTCTATACGCGGCACAGCAAGGAAAACGAAGAGAGGGTGCGGAGCCTTGACCTGAAATTCGCGAAGCGCGAAATCATCAACATTCTGGGCCTGGGTCTGCCCGAACTCAACCAGAGTCTTGACGAGCTTTGCACAACCGGCTTGGTGGCGTCGGAAAAGAACCAGATCCGCATCGCGGACCTGCCGCGATTCGCGCGTTATGCAAGGTACCTGCGACTTCGCTCGACCATGGACGGAGATCGCGGGGAGCTTCCAAAACCGGCCTACAACTTCCTATTGCGCCTGATTGAACTAAAGGACAAGGGCAAAGCAACGGACAAAGGAATCGCGTTTTCTCTGCCGGATTTATCCGAACTGATCGAGCAGACCGGAAAGGATGTTCTTGATGATTTGGCCGAACGCGGTTTCCTGGTTCTGGAAGACGCCAAATCGGCCAAAACAATTCTGGTCAATGAGGCTCGGCTGGACGAATTTGAACTGGTGCAGGATTTCGAGGGATCTCCGGTGTCGGCCGATGCCGGCGAAGTTGGACAGAATTTGGATATGAATCTGAAGCTCTAGAGAAATAGACTTGGACGGCGGAGCAATGACTTCATGCGCATATCGCCAAGCCATCGACATTTCGTCGTGGACAGGCAACGGCCAGGAACCGGAACCAATATGCTGAACTCCCTTGCGGATATCCGAACAAGGACAGCGGTCGGCCTGGGATGGGCTCTGTGTTTATGCACGGGCCTGCATGCGGCTCCTGCGTCGCTTCACGGCATCATCGAAAAAGACACCGAGTGGAAGGTCGAGAACAGCCCCTATTTGATCACGGGCGACCTGCTGGTCAAATCCGGCGCCGTACTGCGGATCGAGGCCGGCGCGAAGATTCTTCTGGCCGGCGGAGAATCCCAGGTCCGGACTCCGGGAATTCCTCAGTTGGACGAAAGCGATTCGCTGCTGATCTCCATAAAGATCCAGGGCGGATTGATCTGCGAAGGAGAGAACGACAATTGGATCGTCTTCGCTTCGCAGCGGACCCCGGGGCGTTCTCCGGCCGATTGGTATGGCCTAATTCTGGACGGCGTATCCGAGGAGTACGCTCAAATTGGTTTTTGCGATATCTCGGGCGCCGCCTACGGGGTCCGCATCCGCAAGTGCCGGCCTGACCTGCGCAACCTGATCGTCGCATACAATACCACGGGGTTTTTTTGTGATCAGGGGGCCGCGCCCATTATTCATAACAGCACCATCGCGCACAACACCATGGCCGGAATCTATATCCGGGGCGCAAACCCCCGCATCGTGGGAAACGTGATCGCCTTCAACCGGAATCACGGCATCTGGAGCGATGGGCTTTCGCAAATCGAGGTGGGCTACAACTGCCTGTACGGAAACCAGGATGGCAACTTCATGGATTGTCTGCCGCAACTAGGACGAATTGTCCGGTGCAACGCCAAAGGCGATTCGTGCGACAAGAGCTTCAACATTTTTCGCGATCCCGTATTTGTCGGGTCGGTTTCGGACTCGGTAGCGGAATCCAGAGACCCGGCCCGCCCCACCCCGGCCTCCCTGGTGAAGGACACAGCCATCGCGCAAATGACAAAACGGGACCGGCTCCATAACGAAACGGCCAAAGCCGAACGTGCCAAGGCCGGCAAATACGTTCTCAGCGCCTACTCGCCATGCATCGATGCGGGCCAGGTTGGAAAAAAATTCAACGATCTCGATGGCTCACCCAATGACATGGGCGCCTATGGCGGGCCCGGCACGAAGATGGAATGATGGCAGGCGCCAACCGATGGCGGATTTTAAAGCGCCGCTGCCAGGCTTTCGTTTTCGATCAGGTCCTTCCGCCTCCGCTGTGCGCCGATATCGAACCAACCACCCGCTGTAACCTGCGCTGCATTATGTGCCAGACTCCGGGCTGGAGCCGCGCCGGCAAAGACCTGAGTCCCGATCGGCTCGATCGCTTCCTGGACCAGGTTCCCTCTCTGAAAGAAGTCAAGCTTCAGGGCATGGGAGAACCATTGCTGCATCCTCAATTCTTCGACCTGGTGCGCCGCCTTGCATGCCGAGGAATTCGCACAAGTACCGTGACCAACGGAACGCAGTTGTCGCAAGACAATCGGCAGGCCGCATACGCATCGGGTCTCGATCGTCTTCACGTCTCCATCGATACGCTCGATCCGTCGATCTTCGCGGAGATCCGGGGAGGGCAGGGACTCGAATCGATCCTGCGCAATGTGGAACAACTGGCCCGGGAACGTCCCGCAGGGCTTCGTATGGGTATCATGGCCATCGCTCTCCGGCAAAACCGCAACGGCTTGTCGGCGGTGGCCGGGTATGCTTCACAAGCCGGTCTCGATGAACTGGTCCTGCAGATCGATGCGACCACATGGGGCAAACCCGCGGAGAATACCGGGTCCTTTCACCTGACCCGGCCTGAAGCCGAAAGACTGGCCGAAGAAATGGCCGGAACCTGTTTGAAACTGGGGCTACGCTTCGAACTGATCCGCAATCGGCATTTGAAAATCCCCGAGAAATGCCTGTGGCCTTTTCACCGGATCTATCTGACCTGCGACGGCTACGTGCAGCCCTGCTGCAAACTCTCGGATCCCGGCCTGATGACGTTAGGACCGTTGGAAGGGGATTTTGAATCCCTTTGGAACGGGCGGGCATATCGGGTTTTCCGCCGGTCTCACGCCCAGGGCCAGCCGCCGTCGGTTTGCAGGATGTGCTATGAGTAATTCCCATGCCGGCCGGCTGATCCGCAACAGCATTCTCACGTTACTCAACAACCTGGTGGGAATGGCTCTGGGTCTGGCGGTCTCAATCCTCACAGCCCGGCTGTTGGGGCCCGAGCAATACGGCATCTATAACATCATTCTGTGGTCTTCCTCACTAGCACTTCTTGTGATTGGAATGGGGCTCAATTTCGCGGCCACCAAATTTGCCTCCGAACTTCACGGCAAAAACGACAAAGAAAGCATGGGCAGCATTCTGCGCTACATTTTGTGGATCGAAGGCGTGCTGGCTGTAATTTCGACATTCCTGCTGATCGCCCAAAGAAACCGGATCGCCGATTATTTCTTCACTCCGGACTACGGATACGTATTCGCGCTCTGCTTTGCGGGACTGCTGCCGGGTATAATCACGGCCATGTATTCCTCTGCGCTGGAAGGCCTGCAAAAGTTTCATTATTTCCTGTACTTTGGGATGGCCATGTCGCCGTTGTCCCTGGGAGCCAAGGTCATTGTGCTCCTGCAAGGCGGCGGCCTGGAAGGGCTTCTTTGGGTCAATCTGGTGTTTTCGGGCATCAACATGGTGTTCTACCGATGGGCACTCTACCGTGAACGCGTCCCGGCCTCCCTGCTGGGGCCCTTTCCCCCAAAACCCGTGCGCACGAAGATCCTGCGCTACAACTGGAGCATATCGGCCATCATGATGCTCGACAAAGTGGTCTGGGACAAGAGCGAGAACTTCTTCCTGGGCCGCTTCAGTACCGCTTCTCAGGCAGGGCTGTTCAACATGGCCTACGGCCTTTCGGGCAAATTCACGACCATTATTTCCTCGACGTTCTGGAAAGTGCTGTTTCCGTTCATGTCCGAGCGCGCCGGCGCGCATGACACGCACCGCCTCGAGCGAGTGTTTCACCTGTCCACGCGCTACCTGGCCTTTCTGGCCTTTCCCATGGGCGCCGCCGGCATGGTCCTTTCGTGGCCCCTGATCAAATACGCCTTGGGCCCCGAGTACCTCGGAGCTCAGCGCTCGCTGCAGATTTTTTTCTTTTGCAGTCTGTTCACGCACTTGGCGGTTCCGCAGGCTTCGGTGCTCTACGCGGTGGAGAAGCAGAACTTCATCGTACGCTGGGGCGCCATTTTGGCAGCCCTGAACCTGCTTCTCGATTTCCTGATCATCCCGACCCACGGGGCCACAGGCGCGGCGGCGGTCAATGGCGGAACGCGCGTGCTGGCTTTCATAGGAGGCATTCTTTACACGGTTCGCGTGACGAAAGTCCGTTTGCCGCTCAAAAGCCTGTTCAAGATTTTGTATTCGGCGACATTGATGGCCTTGCTGATGCAGGTCGTGATCAAGTTGAACAACGAACTGCTTGGATTTATCATCTCCATTCCTCTGGGCTGCATTGTGTACCTGGGAACCTGCATCTTCATGGGAACATTCGAGAAAGAGGACGCCGTGCTGTGGCGCAAGCTTCTCTCCTATTTCCCCGCCGTCCTCCGCCGGCCTCTTCTCTTCATCATCTCGCGCATGGAGTCGAGCCGTCCCCATCTGGCGAGAGAATCGTGACCTTGACAGTGCTGGAACATCCGTCGGGAAGACTTGAGGCGTTCGAGGACCGCACAGGCCGGCTCCGGCTGAAATTCATTCCCGCGCGACCGAAGATCTTCATCGCCCAGCCGGAGATCGAGACCTCGTATCCCTTGGCTTTGGTCCGGGCTATTGCGAACGTAAAGAACCCGGCCTGGGTTTGCGACGAAATTTCGCGCGATGAAAGCGGCTATGTATTGCGCAAGATCAAGGCCAATGTGGAAGGCTACAGGATTGCGCTTCGGCCGACCCGCATTCTGGACTTCGGCTGCGGGTGCGGCGCTTCGCTTGTTGCCTTGTCCCGAATCTGGCCCCGGGCGGGGTTGACCGGCGTGGAATTGGACCCGGCCAGTCTTGGTATCGCCCAAGCGCGGGTTGGCCATTACGGACTGACAAAGGTGAACCTGTTTCCGTCCACGGGCCCCGCCTGTCTGCCGGCCGGCCTTGGGGAATTCGACCTCATCAACCTGAACGCGGTGATCGAGCACCTGCTGCCGGAGGAGAGAAAAAACCTATTGCCACAGCTCTGGGCGACCCTCAAGCCAGGCGGTTTCCTGCTTGTAAGTGAGACGCCCTATCGGTTTTGTCTTTTCGAGGCGCATACGACCGGATTGCCCTTGATCAACTTTCTTCCCGATTTTGCGGTCCAACAGCTCGCCGGACGATTTTCGAAGCGCGTGGAGCCGAAGGAATCCTGGCCCGCTCTTTTGCGCAAAGGGATTCGCGGCGCTACAGTCCGGGAGGTTCTTGCGGGATTGGACGCCAGCCCGCACGGATCGCTCCTGGCCAAACCGCGTTCCGCCGGGATTCGAAGAGGATTTGAAGAATGGCCGGCTTCGATGCGAGAGCAATCGAACTGCTATCGATTCTCGACAATGGGAAATTGGATTGCATTGATGGACAGGGCTCTTCGGAAGCTGAGCCGTGTCACCCGCCTGCCGCTGGCCGCGGAACTTTCGCTGGCGATTCAGAAGATTTCGTAGGGATAGCCGTGCTGATCCGGCCAAGAGACGCCACGCATGGCATCTCCGCCGATTGCTTGAATGCGGGGCTCTACTGCAGCTGTTCGTAATCCCGGTAGAGATTGACGTTCACGGCCTTCTGCGTAACCACCGAAAACCGGTTGTCAAAAACCAGGTAATACGTCCCGCCAGATTCAATTTCCACATCGAAATCGCCCGAATGTACCTGCCCGGACGCATACAGGGCGGCGGCCGTCAATCCATCGTGGAATCGGCCATAATTCGTGGCATCGAAAAGATAGGCCTTGATATCGTCTCCGCTGCCGCCGGCCGCCACAAAGTCACCCGAAAGCCAGACATCGCGGACATCGCTGGTCAATGTAATGGTGAAGTGCGCGTCGACGAATTCACCCGGGTCCACGGCAAAGATCTGGTCATCAATCAGCGTCTCCTGCTTCGCAACCCAAACAGGAACCGGTTCAGGGGTCACCACAAATATGTCGCACGAGCAAATTGCCAGCCCGGCCAACAGGCCGGGGATCAATACCAGTTTTGTGTTCATTCGCATGCGTCTCCTCCGGTCTTGGTTTGTGGATCCAAATGGAAAAATAGGTCTCTAGCCCAGCCCGATCAACCGTGGCGTCGGGTCTTGGTTGTCTTGGATGTCTGTCATAATCCAAGTTGATCAACCACAATCAGCCAACCATGAACTACAAACTCGTCTTGCCTTCCAATGCTTTGCGCAAGAACCCGTTCGCACGAGCCAGCGCGGCCTGTGCTTGCTCGCGGTTTAGGTTTCTCATTTTCATCAGCAAAGCGGTTTTCACGTTCTGTCCGGCCTGCTCCATGAGCCGGTCGGCCTCCGCTCCATTGAGTCCAGCCAGTTCGTTGAGGATTCTACGCGATCGTTCGCGCAGCTTGTAGCAGCCGGGCGTAAGGTCCACCATTCGGTTATCATAGACTTTGCCCAGGCGCACCATAACGGCCGTGCTGATCATATTGAGGACCAATTTTGTAGCGGTTCCCGCTTTCATGCGGGTTGAGCCGGCGATCACCTCGGGACCCACATCCGGGGCGATCATAAAATCGCCGATCCGGCCCGCCGCCGGATTGCAGGTGAGAAAACCCGTTTGCGCACCGGCCGCCCGCGCCTGTTCCAGTGCGGCCCGAACGAACGGCGTAAGGCCCGAGGCGCTTACGCCCATGACAAAGTCGGCAGGCCCTACAGCGCGGGAGGACATCTCCTTTCGGCCCGCATCAACATCGTCCTCGGCGCCTTCAATCGCCCGCACCAGAGCGCCATAGCCTCCGGCAATGATTCCCTGAATCATTTGCGGATCGGTCCCAAAGGTGGGTGGGCATTCGGCCGCATCCAGGACGCCCAACCGTCCGCTGGAACCGGCGCCCACATAAAGGAGCCGTCCGTCCCGGCCAAGACACAGCGCAATCGCGTCCACCACGCGCGCAATATCGGGAATCACAAGGGCCACCGCTTTGGCGATCGAGGCATCCTCGCGATTGATCAGACGCAGGATCTCCTCGCCGGATTTGCAATCAAGGTCTCCAGTCGCAGGATTGGACTGCTCGGTTGGCAGCTGCCGGTATTGGTTGTCCATGATTTATTGCAGTGTATCCTAACTCGGCAAAGCCGGAAAATGCGGCTGAGTTAATAGATAGTAGTTTGTAATTTGGAAATAGTAGTTCATGACCGGACCGGAATTTGTTTGTCGTGAGCAACAAACCGCAGCCTCACTCATCCTGTTTTCTCCGTAACTACTAACTACAATCTACTAACTATAATTTATTAACTGCTCACCTACGTAGCCGGCAACCGAGAAAACAAAGGCAATAAAGCAATCTGCATTGCCAATTCTGCAATGGTACAATAGGGGCCCGCGCGGAGAACGGCCGGTGCCATGCAAGGCGTTGTGCGATTCATTTTGGTTCCGCTTTGGGGAGGATCAGGATTGCCAGGTCCGGACCGTCTTCGCCGCTGAAGCTGCAGATGAGCACCGGCGTACCCTCGGCGGTATCGACCGCGAACTCCGATTTCGCATGATCCGGCACGAGGCCCACGGCCGGATCGATCAGGTACGAGCGCCGCTCCATTTCCAATTCAAGGCCAATCCGGTGATCGTTGCGGCAGACCGGCGAGACCGAGATTCGCATGCCCGGGTCCAGCGTGCGCGTGGCCTGCCTGCCGTTGCTCTCGACAATGGGCAGCGTAACCGGCTCGCCCAGAAACACCGCTGTTTCCTTAAGGCCGGCCAGCACCAGTGTCGATTCGGCCAGCAGGCCGCTTTCAAGCTTCCCGAAGGCCGCGCGCAGAGCGCCCGCATCGGTGGGAAGCCGCGCCACGCGAAAGCCCGTTCGCGGGTCGGCCTTCAGCAGCGAATCGGCGGGTTGGAGCGGCTTGCGCAAAACGGGCGCTGTCCATTCAAGACTTTCCCTGAGCTTTGGATCCAGGCGAAACAGGCGCACCTGAAGCCGCAGGCGCATGGCGCGCGACTCGATCCTGGCGAACCGGTCGCGGATGCGGTCCAAAAAGGCCGCGGAATCGGCCACCCGGAAGCAGCGAAGGCTGTCCGCGAATTGCAGCGTGCCGGACCGGGACAGCAGCGGCCGCAGCGCAGAATCGGCTTGGGCTGCGTCCGCAAAGCGCAACGCCAGATTTTCATGGCAAACGGCGGCCGCCCGGGGCTCCGCGGAAAGGGCCGGTTGGAGTTGCTCCTGGCGGGGAAGAACGAAAATATATTTGGCTTCGGCAACCGGAACCAGTCCGGCCATTGCGCAAAGCGTGTCGAGCGCTTCCTGCCAGGTGGCATTTTCCAGCACAAGGCTCACGGTTCCCTTGACCGTGCTGGAAGCAATGATCTCGATCCCGCTGTAGGAGGAGATTATGCCAAACGCCGCCGCAAGATCGGATTCCTCCAGGCGCAGGCAGGGAATGACGCCTGCCCGTACTTCATCCTGCGCCGCAGCCGGAATCTGGGCGCAAACGGTCCACGCGGAAATTAGCAGGAGGGTTAATCCAATCAGGTTGCGATCCGTATTCAGCGGTTTGGGACCGGAAACGGCGCGCATCATTTCTCGTCCCAGGTCATAACGGCAAGCGAGGAATCCGAATCAACGCTGCGGCGGACCAGGCAGTGGATCTGACGCCGCACGCCCTCGATCTCGGCCGAAGCCGTGATCTCGATCCGGGCCGAATCAAGAACCTGTTTTTGCAGCAATGTGGCGGCCGAACCGGTACCCGCAATCGTCTCGCTGCGCCAGTTGGCGGGCGTACGCAAGCGTTGGAATTCCAGTTGCAGCGCCGATTCGGCCACCCGCAAAGCCTCGCCATGATTCCGCTTTCTCTCCTCCAATGATGCATCGAGCCTGTTGAAAATCAGGTATCCCAACGCAACCAGGGTAATGCCCGCCAGAATCGCCAATACCCGGGGCTGCACGGCCCCCCGCGCGCCGGCGGCGGCGTTGGAGTCGATTTGCTCACGGTTGCGCAGGCTTCCGCCGCTTTCTTTTTGTCGTATCATTATGTTCTCCGCCTTTACAGGTCTTCATTGCCTTAACGATGGCCTGAATCGCTTAGTGCTCCCGCACCGGGTACACCATCATGTGAAATTCCTTGAGGGCGAAAGCATCGGTCATTCCCGCGATGTAGTCGCAAATGCAGCGAAGATAGCGGTTGTTGCCGCGAAGTTTTACCGTCCACTGCTCGATTTCGGCGCTCGAAAGACGCCGCAGCGAGGCCATGCCTTCCTGCGCGCAGAAGCGGTCGAGCAGATAGTCCGGAAGAAGACGGGGATTGCGCAGATAGGCCTTAAACAGCTCGGGAATAACCACGGCGGCCCGCGCGTCCATCCGGTCCACCTCCTGGCAGCGAATGACATGGCCAATCACGTAGTCCGCAAGCCCGCCAAATAATTTCCGGCCGTTGGGGGATAGCGCAATTAAATTGTCCTGAAAGTCCGATCGCTGCTGGGGAGGACGTTTCAACCCATCCAGCCATTGGCCGATGTTGAGAAGGCATTGGCTGCGCAGGTCCTCCATAAGGCGGTCGATGACGTCGTGGATCAGAAGATTGCGGACTTGGAAGGCGGGCACGCGGCCGCGGAGCTGGATAGCCGCAATCACGTCACGGCAAAGGGGGACGTGTTCGGCCATTTCTTCAAGATCCACCACCCCGGCACGCAACCCGTCTTCCAGGTCATGGGTGTGCTGGGCGATTTCGTCCACAAACGCGACGGTCTGTCCTTCCAGGAACAGAGGCCGGTCGAGTTCCAGCGAGCCGTAATCGAGATCGCCGTAGCGTACGCTCCGACTGCCAAAGGAGGAATTGACATTGGTGTGGCGCAGCACGCCCTCGCGCACGTAATGGGTGAGGTTAAGGCCCGGCTCGCGGTACTTGTTTTCGAGCAGATCCAGAATGCGCAGGCTTTGGTGATTGTGCTTGAACCCTTCCCAGACGAATCCGGCGGGCATGCCCAGATCCAGGTCGCCATCGAGCTTGTGCAGGCCGCTCATGATCTTGTGGAGCGCTTCTTCGCCGCTATGCCCGAAGGGCGCATGGCCCAGGTCGTGGCCCAGCGAAATGGCTTCCACGAGGTCTTCGTTTAGACCCAGCGAACGGGCCAGCGTCCGGCCCAGCTGCGAAACCTCGAGCGTATGCGAAAGACGCGTTCGGAAGTGATCACCTTCGTCGGGCATGAACACCTGGGTCTTCTGCTTGAGCCGGCGAAAGGAACGGGAGTGGACAATCCGGTCGCGGTCGCGCTGAAATTCGGTGCGGAACTCCGGCCGGTCCGGATTGGACTCAACCGGGCGGGGCCGGCCGGCGCCGCGGCTGAGCACCGCATAGGCCGCCAGGCTTTGCTGTTCGCGGGACTCGAGGGCGGCCCGGTCATACAATACGGCCGTCAGCGCCACAGGTTGTCTTCCCGTTGTTTCTCGAAGACGTAACGGACAATGCGCTCTCGGGCCATATTATCGATTTCCAGGAACTGCACGTGGTGACGAAGGCCGGCGGCCGGAGTATCCTTCTTGATGGGGCTGGCGCGCAGAACCTTTCCCTGGACTCCGCGAAAGCCACCCGTGTGCAGGTCGAAGTTCATCGAGATCAGGTCGCCGCTGCGCAGAGCGACGGGCCGGCTGAAACTAAGGCCGCCGCCGCTGACATCGATCACGGAGGCCTCCTGCATCTCGGTCGGGAACTCGGGCTCCTGCGAGCGAATGATGCGGAACCGCAGCGGCACGTGGGCCGGAACGCGCACATGATTGCGGCTCTGCCGGCGATGGATTTGGCGCGGATGATCGATGATCAGCAATTCCCCGGTCTGACCCTTAACCTCCCGGACGCGGGCGCCAAAGGTATATTCGCCGTCCGAAGCCCGGGTCATCTGGAATTGCAGAAAATCGCCGGCCTTGACCACGAGTTGCCCGGCCCGTTCCAGCCCCAGCCGCAAGGCCAATTCGATTTCCGTGTTCTCGACAAGAGCCGCCCCAACACCCTCGGATTCGGGCCGGATCAGCGAACGGACACGAAGGATTTGTCCTGTGGGAAGTTCGCGCGTAGAAATGAGCGCCTTCTCCTGAGGAAGGGTTTTAAACCCAAGCCGTTCCCGAATACGGCGGATGCGCAGGCCGGCTTCCCGCACGGCCTCGGGCAGAACCGCGGCCTGATCGAAGTGGTCGAACTGCGCCTCGACGCACTGCTCGAATAGGGCAATGCTGTCAAAGACCTCGCGCGGTTCGGCCAGACCGGCGCGCGCCACCATTTCGGAGAGCAGCGCCGTATCGTCGGGGCTTAGTCCCCGGTGCCGGCAATAGGTTTGGAGCTTGCGGGAAGACTCATCCTGGCGTTCCTGTTTGCGACGCTGATTTCGGACCGTTTCGATGATGGCCAGCACAACAATGACAATGACGGCGCCAACAGCAAGCCCAATGGCCATGCCCTTGCTGACCTCGGGCCAGGTCCGGTTGAGCGTATGCAGAAACTCGGCGGTTGAGTTCATCGGTGGGTGCTATTCACGGGAACGGGAGATTTCATAAGAATTGAATTTCAAATATGGGCAACTACTCGACCCGCCCATGTCATTTCGAGTCCCGCATTCACTGCGCGGGTGAGAAATCCTGCTTTGTGCCGGCCTAAAGATTTCTCCTCGCAGACTCGTCGAAATGACATTCCCCTTGGTTGGGCTGCTGATACCCGAGCAGTATAGGAATAAAGATACAAATTCCGGGCAGGATCTCCAAAATGCCCTATCGATTCCTGAGACACTCACGGACACGGAGAATATCCGGCGGAAACGGAGCCTCGAACGAGATCCTCTTTCCGGTTGCGGGATGATCCAGATTGATTCGGCGGGCATGGAGAAGCTGCCGGCCGGCCAGCACTGAAAGGGACCGGGCGGAGTCGCGGCTCAAAGCCGGCAGCGAACCGGTTCGCTTTGCGAAGGAGCCGCCGTACAGCGCATCGCCGACCACCGGATGATGGAGATGAGCCAGGTGGACGCGGATCTGATGCGTGCGGCCCGTATGCGGGAAAGCCGCCACTTCGGTGCAAAAATCAAACCGGGCCAGAACCTGAAAATCCGTCTGCGCAGCACGCCCACCCGCAACAACGGCCATTTTTTTGCGATCCGTCCGGCTGCGGCCAATGGGCGCATCCACGCTCACGCGATCCCTGTCCCACGCGCCCCAGGTCAAAGCCCAGTACTCTTTTTCAATCCGGCGCTCGGCGAATTGGCGGGATAGATTGAGATGCGCCGCTTCGGTCTTGGCGACAAGGATCACCCCGGAGGTGTCTTTATCGAGCCGGTGCACGATGCCCGGCCGCTCCCGCTCCCCCGGCCAGGCCTCCGCCTGCGAATGGGCCAGGATTCCATGCGCGAGGGTCACATCCTCTCTTCCGGCACCAGGATGAACACTGATGCCCGGCGGCTTGTTGAGAGCCAGGATGTGATCATCTTCGTAAAGGATCTGGAGCGCCATTGGTTTGGCTTCGAGCCCCGCAGACGGATGCGCCACTTCTTCGCTGATTTCAATGCAGCACGTCTGACCGGCCTTGACCTTATCGGAGGGCTTCGCGGTCTTCGCGCTGATGAGCGCCCGCCCATCCTTGATCAACCGCTGAACTGCGCTCCGGGAAAGCCCAAGTTCCTGCTGAGACAAAAACCGGTCCACGCGAAGGCCATCGGCTTCCGCGGGTATGGTGAAACATTTCTGCATGGACGACGAATGCGTCGGCATACATAGAGAATAAACCTTGGAGCGATGCGGAATCAAAACAAACATCCTCCGCCTTTGGATTCGCCTCCTGGATGGGAAGGAGTCCGGGACGGCTTGGAGTGGTTCGCTAAGGAGCCCATAAAGGTAACAGGTAACTGACATTGAATATCAACATCCAAATGAAAACGAATTCTATGGCCCAATTAAATTATTTGCTTGCCAAAGTCCGATGAAAAACACCGACGAGACATTTATTGCCTGCCTGCCTTATTGATGTAGTCATCGGCATTTTGCCTGTAGGCTACCCGGAAGAAACCCCTGTCCTGCGGTTCGTGAAAGCGGGGCTTTTGATCGGAGGATCACACTCCTGATTGCCCAACTTAAGCGCTTTGCCGCCCCCATCCTTCAGGCTGTCTCGATTCCAAGCGCAGACGCGCAAGTCTTTCTTTCGTTAATCATTCCCGTTCGCCAATCGACATGCCAACTGGAACGCCAATCCGGTTTTCCTGCCATTTCCTATCACCCCACAGAAGGAAGTCCAATGCAGCAAAACGCAATCAATCCCGATGCAATCATCCAGCAGGCAATCCAGGCGAAGCTGAATACCTACCAGGCCCGCGAACATTTCGAGGCGCACCTGAAGGCGCAGAACGACTCCATCGATGCCATGGCCACCACCATCGGTCTGATGAAGAACTGGATTCTTGAGCTGGAAGCCGAACTGAAAAGCAGGCCGCCTCAGGAGAAGGAGAAAGTATCCGCAATGGCGGAAGAACGCTGGCTGGCTACCAATCTGCAATAGCCCTGATAAATTTTCCAACAAACGGAGGCAATGGTAAACATGGATCTGATCGAGGATATCAACGCCAAGCCTCATTTACCTTAAAATCTTTGCAGCGGAGGTTTGAAATGGCTAACTGGATCGGCACAGGTGGAAGCAATCCTGGTGATGTTGCGACAAGCGGATCGCTTGGCGTGGGAACCACAAGTCCCGCATCGAAACTGACGGTTCAAGCAGACAATAATGGGGGCCGAGGTGGCGAGCTGAGCATTGTCAATGCCGGCGGCTCCAGCGCCGGAACGGAAGCGGCGCTTAATTTTGGGTGTGACAACTCTACGTTTGCAGGTGATGCGGGCAATGCCCAGATAAAGGCGCGGAACACGGGTACGGGCGACCGAACGGACCTCATTTTTTCCCTTTGGAGTGGTTCGGCATTCACCGACTTTCAATTACCCACAATTTTCAAGGCTTCGATATGTCTCACCGACAAATTTCTCCATTCTTCAAGGTATCGGTTCAGCTTTCTTGTGTTGTATAGGGCCTTGCGGCAGGCATGGACCTGTCTTTGTGTTAGCGTTCTTGTGATGGTTTTGCCCTTTTCCTTCCGGGTCCAAATGTAATACGGTCCATGCCAACGTGTTCTGTCACGGGAGCATCGGCAATTCGGCTTTCCGCATTGTCTATATGTGATCGAGATAGTGCCTACCGCGATATAATCCAATCCTGCTAACTTGGCCACAACCCTTTTTGTCTCCATGACGGACAATATATCTTAAAGTATAATATCAGTCAAGACATGGAACCGGGAGGGTATTTATGTCGGAGAGAATCGCCAAAGAATTCGAAAGTTGCCAGCTGGGAGACAAACGTTTGAATAATTTAGCTGCCGGGTGTGATGTCTGCTGATTTGCGCATCGATTCCCCTTTCAGTTGAAGTTTGACCGCGTTGTGAAAGAGCCTGTCGCAGATGGCATCTGCGGTTGTAGGCTCGTCGAAGATTGCATACCACTGATCGAAAGGCAGTTGACTGGTCAGGATCGTTGATGCTTTCAGGTATCGTTTCTTCACTTATCTCCCTGGCTTGCGCCCAAGGAAGCCCGGATACATCGAATCGCTGCCAATAGGTCTGCACCGATCCACGACCAATCCCCAAGGAACGGCTGCATTGGCTTTGGCTCAGACCTGATTCGAAACGAAGCCGAAGACATTCTCGAATCTTACGCATTGAGTTCCTCCCGGACATCTTCCACCTCCTTTGGAAAAGAGATAGAATATGCCCTTTTATAGGTTACCCTGCGCCGCTTCGCTTAACCTACGATGAAGAAAGGAATTAGAAAGATTCCGACTCGGCACCCTGTTCCGAAACCTACGCAAAAACTGACGGGTCAAATCGGAACGGTCTGCCGGGTGTGCCCGGAATCACCTGCCGAGTCTTGTCGGAACGAACTGCCGGGTATGGGTGGATTATGTACCTGGGGGTTGGCGATTTCCAATCCGACCAACCCGCTTGAAACGAAATTATTGCCCGCTAACTGCGGAATTTAAGACAAAGAAGGCCCGCAGGATAGCGGGCCTTCTTATTTTTGGATTGATTAGGGCGCGGTTTACTTTTCGGCGGCCTCAGCCTCGGCCGGCTGTTGCTCGACGGGTTCTTCCTGCTTGCCTTTCTTCTTATCGCGCTTCACCTTGGGCTTGGGCACGTAGCCCACCAGCTCAATGAAGGCTAGTTCGGCCGCGTCGCCGCGCCGGACCTCCCCCACGCGCAGCACGCGCGTGTAGCCGCCGTTGCGACCGCTGAATTCGGGTGCGATGGTGTCGAAAAGCTTCTTGAGAACCGTTTCGCTTTTCACGATCTTGGAGGCAATGCGGCGCGCGTTGAGCGTGCCCTGCTTGCCGAACGTAATGAGCCGATCCACAACTCCGCGCAGCTCCTTCGCCTTGGCCACCGTGGTCTGGATCCGCCCTTTGGCGAGCAGACATGTGGCCATGTTGGCCATAAGGGCCTTGCGATGCGAGCTGCTACGATTGAGTTTCCTGCCTTTTCGTTGATGACGCATAGTCGACCTTCCCTATCTTCTCTCGTTGCCGAGAATCCCGTCCACGTCCATTCCAAACGAAAGGCCCATGCTGTTGAGCACCTGGTTGAGCTCAATGAGCGACTTGCGTCCGAAGTTCTTGTAGTGGAGCATCTCGCTTTCCTGGTTGCGCACCAAGTCGGCGATTGTGTGAATATTGGCGCTGCGCAGACAGTTGCTGGAGCGCACCGAAAGTTCGAGTTCGTCCACGCGCATCCTTAGCAGTTTTCGCAGCCGCTCGGTTTTCTCATCGACGGCTTTCTCTTCGGCCGTCGCATACTCGGGCTCGAAGGTAATAAACAGGTTCAGGTGCTCCTGAAGCAGCTTGCCCGCGTACGAAAGGCCGTCCTCGGGCGTAATGCTTTTGTCGGTCCAGATCTCGAGCACGAGTTTGTCATAGTCCGTACGCTGGCCCACGCGGGTGTTCTCTACGCGGAAGTTGGCTTTGGTCACCGGAGAAAACAGCGCATCCAGCGGGATTACGCCAATGGGATCGTCGGCCCGTTTGTTCTGTTCCGATGACACGTAGCCGCGGCCGTCGGAAATGCGCGTTTCCAGACGCAGCCGCGCTTCTTTATTGATGCGCGCCAGGAACAATTCGGGGTTGAGGATCTCCACGTCCGGGTTGGGCTCGAAACGCGCCGCGGTCACATCGCCTTCGCCCTGGACATCCAGGCGAAGAATGGCATCGCTTTCGGAAAGCAGCTTTACACGAAGCTGCTTAAGGTTCATGAGGATATCGGACACGTCCTCGGTCACGCCCGGGAGCGTGGAATACTCGTGCGAAACCCCTTCAATTTTCACCGACACCGGCGCGGCGCCCTGCAGCGACATCAGCAAAACCCGGCGAAGGCTGTTGCCCAACGTGATCCCGTATCCCCTCTCGAGCGGCTCGATGATAAACTTGCCGTAAGAGGGCGTATACGTGGATTCGTCCTTTTGGATCGACTTGGGCATTTGCAGGCTTTTCCACTTCATACGCTGTTCTCCCTTAGTGATCTATTTCGAGTAGAGTTCGACAATCAATTGCTCGTTCACGGGTGTGGGAATCTCGTCGCGTTCGGGCGAGCGGATCACCTTTCCGGTGAGTTTGACCTTGTCCACGGCCAGCCAGGGCAGTTCTTCGCGTTTGGCGCCGGCGCGCAGGGCCGTATGGATGGCGGGGAGTTCCTTGCTCTTTTCAACCACTTGGATCTCATCGCCCGATTTCATTTGAATGGACGGAATGTTGACGGCCTTTCCGTTGAGCCGGAAATGCCTGTGCAGTACCAGCTGGCGCGCGGTGTCGCGCGAGGGAGCAAGGCCCATGCGATAAACCACATTGTCCAGGCGCAGCTCCAGTTGCCGCATCAGGTGCACTCCGGTAACGCCCTTCTGGCGCACGGCGATGGCGAAATAGCGTCGGAACTGGGCTTCGAGCACGCCGTAGATACGCTTGGCCTTCTGCTTCTCGCGCAGCTGGCGGCCGTATTCGGAACTGGCCCGCCGCCGGGTCTGGCCGTGCTGGCCGGGAATGTAGGAACGCCGTTCGATGGCGCACTTCTCGGTAAGACACCGTTCACCCTTCAGGAAAAGCTTCTCACCTTCACGCCTGCACAGTTTGCAGGCCGGTCCTCTGTAGACTGCCATATATTCAGGTCTCCTTTTATACGCGACGACGCTTGGGCGGACGGCACCCGTTGTGTGGAATTCCGGTAATATCTTTAATCGACGATACGGTCAGTCCGGCGGCCTGAATGGAGCGGACGGCGGCTTCGCGGCCGGCACCGGCCCCTTTCACACGGACTTCGACGCGGCGCATACCCATTTCGAGGGCGGCCTTGGCCGCCTGCTCGGCGGCAACGCCCGCCGCATAGGGCGTGCTCTTGCGCGAACCCTTGAATCCGTTTTTTCCCGGCGAACTCCAGCAGACAATATTGCCCTGAAGATCGGCGATGGTGACGATGGTGTTATTGAAGCTGGCGCGGATGTTGGCGATGCCCGCCACACCGGTCCGCTTTTTGCCTTTGGCAGCTTTCTTATCGACCTTTTCGGCCGCTTCCGGAGCAGCCGCACCCTCAACGGCGGCAACCGCGGCCGTCGCTTCCTTCACGGCCGGAGCCGCGGCTTCTTTCTTCTCGGACTCTTTCTTGGCCGGTGTCTCGGGTTTCGCTGCTGCCTTGGGTTTCTTTTCGTCAGCCATTGTTCATCTCCATAGTACGATGCATGCTTTGATGCCGTCGTTACATTTTATGATTGCGTTGATTATCCTTTGGGCGCAATTTTTTTGTTGGCAATGGTCCGGCGCGGGCCTTTGCGGGTGCGCGCATTGGACCGCGTACGCTGACCGCGAACAGGCAGGCCCTTGCGGTGACGCACTCCCCGGTAGCATCCAATATCGACAAGACGCTTGATGTTCATGGCCGTCTGAGCCCGAAGGCTTCCCTCAACGGTGAGCTTGTTATCGATGATCGTGCGAATCTTGGTCAGTTCCTCTTCGGTCAGCTCTTTGACCTTCTTATTGAATGCAATCTTGGCCTCACTTAGGATCTTCTGACTGGTGGTTCGGCCAATTCCAAAAATGTAGGTCAAACCCACTTCGACTTGTTTTTCCTGAGGCAAGTCAACTCCTGCAACGCGTGCCACTACTACCTCCTAAGCAAACCCAAAATAGTTTTGGATCTGCAATTTATGATTTCAATCAGCCTTGCCGCTGCTTGTGCTTGGGATTCTCACAGATGATGCGCACAACGCCTTTGCGGCGAATCACCTTGCACTTGCGGCAGATTTTTTTAACAGATGCGCGTACTTTCATGGTTCCGCCTTTATTTATACCGATAGGTGATGCGACCCCGCGTCAGATCGTAGGGAGAAAGCTCCACGATCACGCGGTCGCCCGAGAGAATGCGAATGTAGTGCATCCGCATTTTGCCCGAAATATGAGCCAGCACAATGTGGCCGTTATCGAGCTTGACCCGGAAGGTGGCGTTGGGCAACGCCTCTTCGACTGTTCCCTCGACCTGTATGGATTCCTGTTTCGGCATCGTGTTTCCGATACTAGTTCATCGTGGTCAGGATGCGGGGTTTCCCCCCCACAACAGCCACCGTGTGTTCAAAATGCGCCGAAGGCCGGTGATCCTCGCTCACCACCGTCCATCCGTCGGGTTCTGTATAGACTTCATAGGTACCCGCATTCACCATTGGCTCAATGGCTAGAACCATACCGTCGTTAATTCTCGGCCCGCGGCCCGGCTCCCCGTAATTGGGAATCTGCGGTTCTTCGTGCAGGGCTTTGCCCACGCCGTGTCCCACCAAGGCACGTACGGGCGCGAAGCCCTCGCGTTCCACGACACTTTGAATCGCATGAGAAATATCGCCGATGCGGTTTCCGGCGCAGGTCTGGGCAATGCCCGCGGCCAAAGCGCGTTGGGTTGCATCCATTAAACGCTGTTTTTCTTCGCTGATCCGTCCCACCCCAAACGACATGGCCGCATCGCCAAAAAAGCCGTTTTTCTCCACACCTACATCGATCCCCACAAGGTCGCCCTCATTGAGCTGGCGCGGGCCTGGAATCCCATGGACCACTTCCTCGTTGATGCTTATACACGAACTGGCCGGATAGCCCCGGTAGCCCAGAAAGGCCGGTTTGGCGGCCTGCGCGCGAATCCATTGGTCGATCAAGCGGTCAATATCCTTTGTCGTCGCGCCTTCGCGCACATGTTCGCCAATCCGGGCCAGCACATCGGCCACGATTCGGCACGCTGCTTCGATTCCTCGGATCTCGTCCGGCTTTTTCAAACATATCATGCCTTCACACCCGCAAGGGCTTGCCGGATCTGGTCCGTCACATCCGAAGGCTCCCCATTGCCGTTGATAGCCACGGTCTTCCCTTTACGGCCGTAATACTCAAGCACCGGCGCGGTCTGTTTTTCGTACACGGAAAGTCGGTTACGGATGGTTTCGGGTCTGTCATCCGAGCGTTGCGCGAGCGCTCCGCCACAGCGGTCACAGATGCCTTCTTTCCGGGGCGGCTTGCTGATTCGGTTATAACCCTCTTTGCACTGGCTGCACGACATTCGATTGGAGAGCCGCTGCACGAGAGACTCTTTGTCCACCTCGATGCTGATGACCGCGTCCAGATTCCGGCCGACCTCGGACAGAAGCCCGTCCAGGCTCTCGGCCTGGGCCACGGTGCGGGGAAACCCGTCGAGGATGACCCCCCGCCGACAATCGGGTTGTCCAATGCGTTTACGAATCATTTCAATGATCAGGCTGTCGGACACCAGTTCGCCGCGGTCCATAAAACCGCGCGCTTTGAGACCCAATTCGCTTTTGGCCTCCACTTCGGCCCGCAGCAAATCTCCGGTTGAAATTCCCGGTATCCCGTATTCCTTCGTGATCTCGACGGATTGGGTTCCCTTGCCTGCGCCCGGAGGGCCGAATAGGATCAGAATCACCGCTGCCGACCTCGGACACGGCCCTTTTTGAGGAAGCCGTCGTAGTGGCGCATCATCAGGTGCGATTCAAGCTGCTGAATGGTGTCGAGCGCCACGCCGATCACGATCAGCACGCTCGTTCCGCCAAAATAAAATTGCACGTTCATGCTTCCCATCATCAGAAACGGAACCACGGAGATGAATGCCAGAAAGCAGGCACCGGGAAAGGTGATGCGGGTGAGTACGTTATCCAGGAATTCGCTGGTTTTTTGGCCCGGTCGGATTCCGGGAATGAACCCGCCCGACTTCTTAAGATTGTCCGCAATATCAACCGGGTTGAAAACAATGGCGGTGTAAAAATATGTAAAGAACACGATCAAAAGAGCGTAAAAGAGCGAATACAAAGCGCTGCCGGGCGACATCTGGTTGGCTGCAGACTGCATCAGTTCGTTGTTGGGAAAAAACGACAGCAATGTGCTGGGCACCATCATGATGGACGAGGCGAAAATCACGGGGATCACGCCCGCCGTGTTGACACGCAGAGGCAGATAGCTGGCTTGGCCACCGTAGACCTTTCGGCCTACAATCTTTTTGGGCGTCTGGATGGGAATCTTGCGTTGAGCTTGGGTCATCCAAACGATAAAGGCGGTCATGGCAAAAATAATCGCCAGAATGAAAACCTCGGCGTAGATGCTTCGGACATGCGACTGGATTGCGGAGAGTTCGCCCATGACCGCGTTGGGGATGTCGGCAACAATGCCGATGAAGATAATCAACGAAATGCCGTTGCCAATCCCCCGGTTGGTGATCTGCTCGCCCAGCCACATGATGAAAATGGTGCCGCTGGTCATCGCGATCACCGTGAGAATTTTGAACCAGATACCCATCATATTCGGCAACACGACTGGCTGGCCCGCGCTGGTCCGCACGCTCTGCAAGAACACGCTGATGCCCACGGCCTGGATAACCGAGAGCGCGACCGTGCCGTACCGGGTATATTGGGTGATCTTCTGACGGCCTTCCTGACCCTCCCGCTGCAGCTGGCGAATGGGCTCGTAGATCGTTCCCAAAAGCTGAAGGATGATCGAGGCGCTGATGTAGGGCATAATACCCAGCGCAAAAATGGTGGCGCGCTCAAAAGCGCCGCCCACGAACATATCGTACATCCCAAACAGAGTGTTTTTGGATTCGCGAAAGAATTCGGACAGCGCAACGGTATCGATGCCCGGCGTTGGAATATGGCCGCCAAGGCGGTAGATAATCAGCAGTCCCAGCGTGTAGAAAATGCGCTTGCGAAGCTCCGGAATACGGAACACATTGCGAAAGGTTTCGATCATTCCTTGGGCTTCCCTTTTGCGCTCTCGATGACTTCGGCCTTTCCGTTGGCGGCTTTTATTTTTTCCAGTGCGGATGCCGAAAACGCATGCGCCTTGATGGTGACGGGAATCGAGAGGCTGCCATCGCCCAAAATCTTAACCGGCCGCTCGGCATTTTCGATGAGTCCCAGCCGGGCCATGGCTGCGGGATCCATAGCGGACTGGCCCGAAGCCTTCCGGTCGATCTCGGACAGATTGACAATCTGCACCTCGGTGCGAAACAGATTATGAAACCCGCGCTTGGGCAGACTGCGCGTAAGGGGCATTTGGCCGCCTTCGAAACCAATGGGGCGGCGTGCGCCGGAACGAGCATTGTTGCCGTTGTAACCACGGCCGCCGGTGGTGCCGCTGCCGCTGCCAGGGCCTCGGCCTCGCCGCATTTTCTGCTGGATAGCGCCGGCTTTGGGTTTAAGTTCGGATAAGACTTTCACGCGTTTACCTCTTCCACGGAAACTAGGTGTTTGACTTGCTCGACCATTCCGCGGATTTGCGGAGTGTCGCCATGCTCCACGGTATGGCGGATCCTATGGAGGCCCAGGGCCTCCATGGTTCGGCGATGCCGGTCGGGATGCCCCGAAAGGCCGCGGAGTTGCTGAATGCGGAGTTTTTTCGCCATAATCAGACTACCTCTTGCTTAACCGGAGCCCGCTGGGCAATAACCGTCTGGGCCACTCTCATTGAGAGCAGGCCTTTGAGCACGGCCTTGGCCACATTGTGGCTGTTGCGCGAACCCACGATTTTTGTAAGCACATTCTGAACGCCGGCCGCTTCGAGTACCGCACGCGCCGCGCCGCCGGCGATGAGACCGGTGCCGGGTGCTGCTGGACGAAGGATAATTTTGCTGGCCCCGTATTTCACGAGCATTTCGTGCTGCAGGGTGCCCTTGACCAGGGTCACTTTGAACAAGTGCTTCTTGGCTGCTTCGGTGCCTTTTCGAATAGCTTCGCTGACTTCCTTGGATTTACCCGCGCCCAGACCTACGTTGCCATGGCCGTCGCCAACGGCAACAAGCGCCGTAAGGCTGAACCGCCGGCCGCCCTTGACAACCTTGGCGACGCGTTTGATGTCGATAACGCGCTCGATGAAATCGGATTGTTCGGATTGTGCGCTGAATTTCTGGTTCAAGTCAAATCCCCTTCTATTTGGTCCTTCTCTGCCATCTGCCGGTTGGGTTCAGGTCCGTACATTTAAGTGGTCTCCGGTCTCCCATCCCCCGACTCAAAACTCCAATCCCTTTTCCCGGGCGCCGTCGGCCAGCGCTTTGACCCGGCCATGATACAACAGGCCGGCCCGGTCGAAGACCACCTGCTTTATGCCCAGCGCCAAAGCTTTTTCGGCGACCAAGTTGCCCACAAGCCGGCTGACGGCGGCCTTGCCCTTGAAACCTTGGGTCTTCTGCGCGATGTCCTTGGCCCAACTGGTCACAAGAACCAGAGAACGGCCCTGCGTGTCATCGATCACCTGGGCCATGATGTGTTTGAGAGTGCGTTTGACGGCCAGACGCGGCCGTTCGCGCGTGCCGCGAATGTGGCGGCGCACGCGGTCTTTGCGCGCTTGCGAGAGTTGTGCCTTTTTGGCGAGACGTTCCATAAATCTTTGTCCTTTAGACCGCAGCCTTGCCGGCTTTGCGGCGGATGAATTCATCGGCGTATTTGATGCCTTTGCCCTTATAGGGCTCGGGCGCCCTGATTTCACGAATCTCGGCTGCGATTTTGCCCACCAGTTCCCGGTCAGATCCTTCCACGACCATGCGCGTGGGACTCTCGAGGCGAAACTTGATGCCCTGCGGCGCCGGGAAATTCACGACATGCGAGAAACCGACGGAAATGGCCAAGTCGCTGCCCTTGAGTTCGGCCTTGAAACCAACACCCACGATCTCGAGCGTCTTGGAAAATCCGGTCGAAACGCCTTTGACCATGTTGGCAATGAGGGCGCGGCTGAGACCGTGCAGAGGCTTGAGCAGCGCATCATCCCTCTTGGGACTTACGATAACCTGATCGGGCTTGACCTCGACGGCCATGGATTCGGGAATACCATAGTGCAGTTTTCCCTTGGGCCCTTCCACGTTCAAAGTGCTTCCGCTCAACTGGACTTTGACTCCCTGCGGCACGGGAATGGGTTTCTTTCCTACGCGAGACATGGATCGTGCTCCTTTACCACACCGTACAGAGTAGTTCGCCGCCCACGTTGAGTTTACGGCATTCCTTGTCAGTCATCACGCCCTTGGACGTGGAAACGATCGCCACCCCCATACCATTGAGAACCCTGGGCAGGGTCGTAGCGGTCTTATAGACCCGCCGACCCGGGGTGCTCCAGCGCCGCAGTCCGCGGATCGTCCCTTCGGGACCGCCTTCGCCCAGCAGAACGCGGATCACTCCCTGCTTGCTGTCTTCGAGTACGGCGTACTTTCGAATGTAATTCTGTTCCTGCAGGATGCGCGCGATCTCCGCCTTCAGTTTGGAGGCGGGAATGTCCACGCTTTTGTGCCGCGCCAGGGCGGCGTTGCGGATGCGTGTCAGCATATCCGCCACCTGGTCCGTATGCGCCATGATCTGAATTCCTCCTTACCAGCTCGATTTCGTCACACCGGGGATATCCCCTTGAAGCGCAAGCGAACGGAAGCAAATCCGGCATAGGCCGAACTTGCGGATGTAGGCCCTGGGCCGGCCGCACTGCTTGCAGCGGTTACGGCGGCGGACCTTGAACTTCGGGTTGCGCTTCGACTTTTCGAAAAACGTCTTTCTGGCCACTTACGCTCCTACCTCTTTGCGAAACGGCATTCCCAGCTCTTCGAGCAATGCCATCGCCTGTTCGTCCGTTTCGGCGGTTGTACAAAACACCACATCGAAACCCGTAACGCGCGATATGCGGTCGCGGTTGATTTCGTGAAATACAATCTGCTCTTTGACACCCAGCGAATAGTTTCCGTGCCCGTCGAAGGACTTGCGGGGTACTCCCCGGAAATCACGGACGCGCGGGAGTGCCGTGCTGACCAGGCGGTCGAAGAACTCGTACATCCGATACCCGCGCAGCGTCACCTTGGCGCCAATGCTCTGGCCCTTGCGAAGCTTGAAATTCGAGATCGCCTTCCGCGCCTTGGTAATCAACGGCTGCTGGCCGGTGATGTTGCGCAGTATTTCGACGGACTCGTCAAGGAGCTTCGCATCCGCAATCGCTTTGCCAACGCCCATATTAAGAACAATCTTCTCCAACTTTGGAACCTGCATGACATTTTGCAGTGCAAAACGTTTGGCCAATGACGGCACAACCGCCGCGCGGTACTTCTCGAGCAGACGCGGTTTGCGATGCGGGGTCTTGTCCTCGGGCTCCTCGGCCGGCTTGGCCTGCTTGCCCTTGCCCTGTTTCTCGCCTTTTTCCGGCTTGCCGCCCTTCTCGGGCTTGGGCCCCTTCTGGGGCTTCTCGCTTTTTTCGCCCTTTTGGGGGGCTTTCTTTTCCTGTTCCTCTGCCATTAGTCAATCATCTCCTTACAGCGCTTGCAAAAGCGGACTTTGCGTTTGTCTTCCAATAGGCGGGCGCCTACGCGCGACGGCGTACTGCATTTGGGGCAGACCAGCATGAGGTTGGCCATGGCGATGGGAGCTTCCTTCTCGACCACGCCGCCCTTTGGATCGCGCTGGGTGGGCCGCTTGTGTCTTTTGACCATGTTGCGCGCCTCGACAATCGCGCGGTTTTCACTGGAAAAAATACGGATTACCCGTCCGGTCTGGCCCTTGTGGGCGCCCCGGATGATCATGACCTGGTCGTTCTTGCGGATAGCCATTCTGTCATTTCTCCTTATAGAACTTCCGGCGCGAGCGAGACGATTTTCATGAAGCGTTTCTCGCGCAGTTCCCTCGCCACGGGCCCAAAGATGCGGGTGCCCCTGGGCTCACCCTTGTCGTCGATGAGCACGGCCGCATTATCACCGAAGCGAATGTAGCTGCCGTCGCGGCGGCCGAATTCTTTTCGCGTGCGCACCACCACGGCTTTGCCCACCTCGCCCTTTTTGACGGGTGAACCGGGAATGGCGTTCTTGACGCTGATCACAATAATGTCGCCGACCTGGGCATAGCGCCTTTTCGAGCCGCCAAGCACGCGGATGCACATAACGTCGCGCGCCCCCGAGTTGTCGGCCACTGTAAGACGAGTCTGTTGCTGAATCATGGCTTGGCTTCCCTTACTTGGCTTTTTCGATGATCCGGCTCAACCGCCAGCGCTTGGTCTTGCTCAGCGGCCGCGTTTCCATAATTTCTACAATGTCGCCCACCTGGCATTCGTTTTTCTCGTCATGGGCCTTGAAGCGTGCCGAGCGCCGGACCACCCGTTCGAACTTGGGATGGCGGAATGTCCGCTCGACGACCACCGTAATCGTCTTGGCCATCTGGTTTGAAACGACCTTCCCGGTGCGGACCTTTCGTCTGGCTCTGCTTTCCATGTCGCGTTTCCTTCCTGCTTACTTCGTCGCCGGTGCGGCGCTGGGGGCCGCTTTCTGGCGCGCAATGGTCTTGAGCCGGGCCACGTCGCGCCGCAAATAGCGGACCCGGACCGGGTTGTCCAGCTTCCCGGTGCGCGACTGGAAACGGAGATTGAAGATCTCCTGCTCCAGATCGTTGACCTTCTGCTTGATTTCGGTTTCCGACAGACTGCGAATTTCACTTGCCTTCATAGTTTTACCTGCTCATGCTGATAATCTGACTTCGGATTGGCAGCTTGTGTGAAGCCAGCCGAAGAGCCGAATTGGCGATTTCGGGAGTGACCCCGCCCATTTCAAACAAAATCGTTCCGGGCCGCACCACCGCCACCCATCCTTCCGGGGCGCCTTTGCCTTTTCCCATGCGGGTTTCGGCCGGCTTCTTGGTGTAAGGTTTGTCCGGAAATACACGAATCCAAACCTTACCGCCGCGTTTGATAAATCGGGTCATGGCCACGCGGGCCGCCTCGATCTGGCGGGCCGTAACCCAGGCCGGAACCAGTGACTGCAGACCATATTCTCCAAAAACCAGTGCGTTGCATCGCGTCGCTTTACCATTCATACGGCCGCGCATCTGTTTGCGATGCAGCACGCGTTTGGGTGCCATCATACCGTTACTCTCCTACTTGCTTTCCGCTGTTGCTTTGGGCCGGACGGGCCCCTTCTCCGGGCGCTCGCGTTCGGTCCGCATTTCTTTCTCTTCGCCCACGCGCTCCGATCCCAGCACCTCGCCTTTGCAAATCCAGACCTTGATGCCAATGCACCCGTAGGTTGTATGCGACGTCGAACGGGCGTAGTCGATGTGGGCCCGCAGGGTATGCAGGGGCACTCGGCCCTCTTTGTATTTCTCTTTGCGCGCGATCTCGGCACCGTTGAGCCGGCCACCGCATTCGATCTTGATCCCCTGTGCACCCATGCGCATGGCCGACTGGATGGCCCGCTTGATGGCACGGCGGTAGGCCACGCGCTTTTCGAGCTGCCGGGCGATGTTGTCGGCCACCAGCTGTGCATCAACCTCAGGGCTCTTGATTTCACGAATGTTGATGCTGACTTCCTTGCGGGACAGATGATGCAGCTCGTTGCGAAGCCGTTCGACCTCTTCGCCTTTTTTTCCGATCACCACGCCGGGGCGGGCGGTAAAAATGTTGGCGGTGACTTTTTGCGAGGTTCGCTCGATGCCGATGCCGGAGACCGCCGCATGACGCAGGCGACGCTCGAGATAGCGGCGCAGAACGATGTCTTCATTCAGCAGTTTGGCGAAATCATTTTTGGCGAACCAGCGCGAATTCCAGGTTCGGGTCACCCCCAGCCTGAAGCCGACGGGATTTGTTTTCTGTCCCAAGTTCCTCCTCCTAATCCGAAACAGTCACGGTAATATGAAAACTGCGCCGCAGCCGGCGATAATAGCGGCCCTGCGCACGGGGACGACCCCGTTTGAGCGTAGGCCCCACATCGACAAAAATTCCTTTTACCTTCAGATCGTCAATATCCACATTGGCGGCCTCGTTACGGTTCTGCAGGTTGGCTACCGCCGAGCGAAGAATTCGCTCGATCTCGTGCGAACCTTTGCCGGAGAGCCCTTCATGCAGAATGCCGATAGCCTGAGCAACCGGTTTGGCCCGCACCAGGTCTGCCACCAGACGAATCTTTTGGGCGCTCCCCAAAATGTACTTGCCGCATGCCCTTGCTTCCATGGTTTACTTCTTCTCCGCTGGTTTTTCGGGTGCTTTGCCCGGCCCGGCTCCCGGCGCGCCCGTGGGGGCCTCGACCGTTTTCTCGGTCGCGCGGCCACCGTGGCCGCGGAAAATCCGGCTCGGCGCAAATTCGCCGAGTTTGTGATCAATCATGTTTTCGGTCACGTAGACGGGAATATGCTGTTTCCCGTTGTGGACCATAAACGTGTGTCCCAAAAATTCAGGAATGATCGTGGAACGGCGCGACCATGTTTTGATCGTTTTCTTCTGGCCGCTCTTGTTGAGCTTGGTCACTTTCTTGAGTAGATGATCGTCCACAAAGGGACCTTTTTTAAGTGATCGCGACATAGGTGTTTACTTTTTCCCCTTTCTCCTGCGAACGATGAGCCGGTCCGAGGCTTTTTTGCGCTTGCGCGTCTTTTGACCTTTGACCATATTACCCCAAGGCGAGGTTAACTGCTGCCAGCCGCCGCCGCTCTTGGAGCGACCTTCGCCGCCACCGTTTGGATGATCGACGGGGTTCATGCACATACCACGCACAAACGGCCGCCAACCCATGTGTCGCACCCGGCCGGCGCTGCCCAAACTGAGTTTTTCATGGTCCTGATTGCCAACCTGGCCAATCGTGGCATAGCATTCCTGCGGAAAATTACGGATCTCGCCCGAAGGCAGCTTGAGCTGGACGAACGGGCTTTCCTTGGCCACAACCTCGGCGTAAACGCCGGCGGTTTTGGCCATCTGAGCGCCTTTGCCGGGCCGGATCTCGACATTATGCACAAACAGACCCAGCGGCACGCGCAAAAGCGGCATGGCATTGCCAACCTGGATTTCGGCCTCGGGCCCTGAAACGATGGTCTGCCCAACTTTGAGCGTATCGGGCTTTAGGATGTAGCGCTTTTCGCCGTCTTTGTAACAGACCAGGGCGATATGGGCCGAACGGTTGGGGTCATATTCGATGGACTGAATCACGCCGGGGATGTTCAGCTTATCGCGTTTGAAATCGATGAACCGGTAGCGCCGGCGGGCCCCGCCCCCGCGATGGCGCGAGGTAATGTGGCCGTTACTGTTGCGGCCGCCCCCCTTGCGCACGGCTTCGGTGAGGGATTTTTCAGGCTTCTTATCGGTCAGCTCCGAAAAATCCAGCACCGTTTTGTAGCGCTGGACGGGCGTCATGGGTCTGAATTCCTTCACTGGCATTTTCTACACTCCGCCGAATTGGCTGATGGTTTGACCTTTCTGGACTTGGACGATCGCCTTTTTGCGATCGGGCCGGTACCCCATATGCTTGCCCATGCGCTTCTTCTTTCCGGGCAGGCGCACCGTATTGACGCTTTCGACTTTGACGTTGAACAGGTGTTCCACTGCGCTGCGGATTTGCATTTTGTTGGCCGACGGTAGAACCTCGAATACATATTTGTTCTGGTTCATGCGAAGGCTGGTGTTTTTCTCCGTTACGGAGGGGAACAGAATGATTTTATGATCGATGCTCATTGTCCAAACACCTCCGCGATGCGGGCCAGGGATTTCTGCGTGAGAACCAGGTGCTCGCAGTTGAGAATATCATAGGCATTGAGTTCGTTGACCGGTTTGATGCACAACAAAGAAACGTTTCGGCCTGCTTGGAGGATCTTGGCATCGGGCGGCTCCAGGACCAGAAGACTCTTGGACTGCGCGGCGCCGATCTTCTCCAGAATTTCCACCATGCGTTTGGTTTTGGCTTCCGCGATCTCCAGGGCATCAAGAACCTTGAGGCGCCCCTCACTTGCCGCAAGGCTGAGAGCCATCTGCAGGGCGCTTCGCTTGACCTTGCGGTTCAGCCCGGTGCGATAGTCACGGGGAACCGCACCGTGCGCTTTGCCGCCTCGTACCCAGATCGGTGAAGTATTGGAGCCAGAACGAGCCCGGCCGGTTCCCTTCTGGCGCCACGGCTTTTTGCCGCCGCCACTGGTCTCGGCGCGAGTCTTGGTCTTGGCCGTGCCCTGGCGCTGGTTGGCCAAATGGCTCTTGACCGCTTCGTACAGCACATGACCGTTCCCCTTGGTTTCAAAGACCGCCGGCAGATCGATTTGTTTTCCGTTCGATCCGTCGACAAGGGTTGTGCGAATCGTAGCCACGGCCTATCCTTTCGTTTTCGCGGATTCGCGCATAATGAGGAATCCGTTGGTCGGCCCGGGAACCGCGCCCCGCAGCACGAGAAGGTTCTTTTCCCGATCGATGTCGACCAGCTGGAGGTTCTTGACTGTAACGCGCTGATTTCCATGCTGGCCCGGCAGTTTTTTTCCCGGCCAGGTCCGCGCTGGATACGTATGATTACCCGCCGAACCGGGTGCGCGATGATTCTTATTTCCGTGCGTTTCGCGGCCGCGGCCGAAATGGTAGCGTTTAATCGTGCCCGTAAACCCACGACCCTTGCTGATTCCGATTACATCGATTTGCTTCACGTTTTCGAAAATTTCCACGCCCACCGTCTGGCCGGGTTTGAGTTCGGCCGCATTGTCGAGACGAAACTCCCGAATAACGCGCAGAGGACCCGCGCCGGCCTTCTTGCAGTGGTCCAACACGGGTTTTGTCATGCGCTTTTCACGCACCGCACCGAATCCGAGTTGCACGGATACATAGCCGTCTTTTTCGGCGGTCTTCACCTGGAGCACCGAACAGGGTCCGCATTCGATTAGTGTAACCGGCACGGCCACACCGTTTCCTTCGAAGATGCGCGACATTCCAATTTTTCGACCTATACAACCTTTCATAACCCGCCCATCTTTCTAAACTTTAATTTCCACGTCCACCCCAGCCGGCAGATCGAGCTTCATGAGTGAATCCACCGTCTGCGGCGTCGCATCGTAGATATCAATAAGCCGCTTATGCACACGCGTCTCGAATTGCTCGCGCGACTTTTTGTCGATGTGCGGCGAACGCAAGACGGTGTAAATCGTCTTGCGCGTAGGCAGCGGCACCGGCCCGGAGATCCGCGCGCCGGTGGCCTTGGCCGTACGAACAATGTCGGCCGCCGATTTATCGATGACCTGATGGTCGAATGATTTAAGCCGAATTCTGATTTTCTCGCCAGCCACTTCGTCTCCCTCCGCTGCGTTATTCGATAATCTCGGTGACCGCGCCGGCACCCACCGTATGGC
>CAYVZU010000027.1:29387-34208 GCA_964455935.1 uncultured Fibrobacterota bacterium | reverse complement strand
AAGCTGAACCCCAACGTGGGCGACGAGGGTGGCTTTGCGCCGGACCTGACCTCGAACCAGGAAGCCCTCGAAGTGATTGTGGAAGCCATTACGGCGGCCGGATATAAACCTGGCAAAGACATTTGTATCGCTTTGGACCCGGCTGCCTCAAGCTTCTATGGATGTGACAAACTGGAGGGGAACAAACACCCCGGCAAATACGTGCTCAAAGCGGAAAAGAAAATGGTGAAATCGTCCGAGGATATGGTCGAGTTCTACGAGGAGCTCGTTAAGAAGTACCCCATCATCTCCATCGAAGACGGCCTGGCCGAGGATGATTGGAAGGGTTGGGAATTAATGACTAAAAGGCTTGGCGATCGCATTCAAATTGTGGGCGACGACCTGTTTGTGACCAACACGCGGCGCCTCGCCATGGGCATCGACAAGGGCGTGGCCAACTCCATCCTCATCAAGGTCAATCAGATCGGCACGCTCACCGAAACGCTGGATGCCATCGAAATGGCCCACAAAGCCGGTTACACGGCCGTGGTGTCGCACCGGTCCGGTGAAACCGAAGACGCCACGATCGCCGATATTGCCGTAGCCACCAATGCCGGCCAGATCAAAACCGGCTCGGCGTGCCGCACCGACCGCGTGGCCAAGTACAACCAGCTTTTGCGCATCGAGGAAGAATTGGGCGCGGTGGCTATTTGCGACGGCCAAGCCCTGCTTAACCGGAGGGGTGCCAAAGCCGCATGAGCGACCGGACAATGGCAATGGTCATGGCCGGGGGCGTGGGCTCCCGGCTATACCCTCTAACGGCCGAGCGGACCAAGTCGGCGGTGCATTTTGCGGGCAAGTACCGCATCATCGACTTTGTCATCAACAATCTCATCAATTCCGCAATTCTCAAGATCAAGATCCTGACCCAGTTCAAATCCGATTCACTCAACAAGCATATCTCCGCGGCTTGGCATCTGCCGCGTTCACTGGACATGTACATCGATCCGGTGCCGGCGCAGATGCGAACCGGAAACACCTGGTATCGCGGCACGGCCGATGCGATTTTTCAGAACATCAATCTCATCGACGACGAGAAGCCCGACTATGTGGCGGTGCTGGGCGGGGACCACATCTATAAAATGGATTATAACCAGATGGTCGATTTTCACGCCGATTCCGGCGCGCTGGCAACCATCGCGGCCATCCCCAAACCGATTTCCGAGGCCTCGCGCTTTGGCGTTATCGAGGTGGACGAAGATTGGCACATGGTGGGCTTTGAAGAAAAACCCGAAAGACCCAAATCCTTGCCCAACAATCCGGATTTCGCCCTTGTATCCATGGGTAATTACCTCTTCAGTCGAAAATTCCTGGTTCGGGAACTGTACCAAAATTCCAAGGATCGGGAATCGAGCCACGATTTTGGCCGTGACATTATTCCCAAAATTTATCAGCAATACCCCGTTTACGTCTACAATTTCCTCGACAACCACATACCGGGCGAGACCCCCAAGGAGGTCGGCTATTGGCAGGATGTGGGGACCATCGACGACTACTATCGGGCGAACCTGGATGTGAAGAATGTCTCGCCGATTTTCAACCTTTACAACAAGAAATGGCCGCTGCGCACGGTGAATTGGAACTATCCGCCGGCGAAGTTCGTCTTCTCCGGACGCGGAAGCGATACCCGCACGGGGCACGCGCTGGACTCGGTGGTCTCCGAAGGCTGCATCATCTCAGGGGCCACGGTGACCGACTCGGTGCTGGCGCCCGGCGTGTTTGTACATAGCTATGCCAACATTGCCGAATCGGTCATTTTTCCCGATGTCGACGTGGGTCGCGGCGCCAAAATCCGCAGGGCCATCATCGATCGCGGACTGCGTATTCCGGAAGGCGCCGAAATCGGCTGCAATCTCGAACTGGACAAACGGCGTTTTCATGTAACCGAGAACGGTGTCGTTGTTGTTCCGCGTTCGTTTAAATTTGAAGATGGTGATAGTCAGGCCGTGCCCGCAAAGCCGGTCTAAATTCTGACGGAGGAGGAGCTGTGAGTTTGAAGAAGAAAAACGCGATTGTGCTGGTCAGCGGCGGTATCGACAGCTGTCTGATCGCCGCGGAGGTGGTCAAGAAATACAATGCCGCGTTTCTGCACGTGAACTATGGTCATCGCACCGAAAAACGGGAGCTGAAGGCATTCAAGGACATCGCGAACTTCTTCAAGGTCAAAAAACGCCTTGTAGCGGAGCTGAAGTTCTTCAAGGAAATCGGCGGATCGAGCCTCACCGACAAACGGCTTAATGTCGCCAAGTGCGGGACATCGTCCGGCAAGGTCCCGACCTCCTATGTTCCGTTCAAGAATTCGCACCTTATCTCCATCGCCGTATCCTGGGCCGAGGTCATGGAAGCCGATCGGGTCTTCATTGGCTGCTCCAAAGAAGCCGCGCTCCTTTATCCCGATGCCACGGCCAAATTCCTGACCACAGCGCGCAAGCTGGTCGAGGAGACCGCGCACAAAGCAAACCGGGTCGTGCTTGAGTTCCCTTCGATCAACCTGTCGAAGTCCGAGATCATTTCCAAAGGGCAGGAATCGGAAGTCCCTTTTCACCTCACCTGGTCCTGCTACAAGAACAACGACATCGCCTGTGGTGAATGCGAGGGCTGTGCGCGCCGACTGCGGGGATTTAAGAAGGCCGGACTGTTCGATCCGCTGGAATATATGGTTTATCTATAGAAAGCGGGAGTGAATTTTTGACCGGGGACGAAAGTCCGTTCATTTCCTTGAAGCGCTAAAGGGCTTTATATATTATATATATAGCTAGGGAGAGTGGTCGCGATGGAGGACGGCTATGGACTGTCAAATCGAGATGCAAAACGAATCCGTTCGATTTCGGATCGAGGGTGAACTCTCGCGTATTCAAGACTGTATCTCGGTTTCGCGCCAACTTAGGGAATTTCTGGACTCCGGCTACAGGCACGTAGTCCTCGATTTGGTATCGTGCAGTTTCGTCTCAGCCAGCTTCTGCGGTTTCCTTACACCCCTGTGCAAGCCTATCGGCACCCGCTTCGGCATATTGCTTCGACGGGGAAGCGAGGCGCATCGAATGCTTAGTCTGTTGGGCATGGACCGCACCATTCGGCTATATTTTGGTCCGGAGGAACTTCAATCTGTCATGGGGCTGTTATGAAAAAAAAATTTCTGCTCTTCGTTTTTGCATTGGTCGCGTTCGCGATTGGCGCTCCCGAATGGATGGACATCGACGACTACTCCGATGTCTCGGCATTGCTTGATGACGGCGCCTACATGTGGGTGGGCCGCAGCAACAACGGCGTGGTGCGGGTAAAACGGTTTTTAACCGAACGCGCCGCGTTTGGCGAAGGCGTCCTGCCGGCCAATAAGGTGCAATCGCTTGCCAAGGGGCCCGACGGCGAGATCTGGGTGGGAACCTCCAGGGGACTTGCCCGCTACAGCGCCGCTGGAACCTGGAAATCCTTCGAATACGGCACGGCGGACTATGACCTAACGAACGGGTCGGTTCTTTCCCTTGTCGTGGATGCGGCGGGCATGCTGTGGGTGGGGACCGCCGGCGGTTTGGGAAAGTTCGATCGGAATTCGGCCTGGACGGAATACAGCGCCGCCGATATCAAACAGGACAACGCCAATATTTCCGCGCTGGCGATCGACGGTTCGGGAAACCTCTGGGCGGGCGCGCTTGGGAGCGGAGTTTCGAAGTACAACGGATTGAGTTGGACTGCGTACAAGACCGAGCTGCCCAACCGGATTCGAAGCCTTGCGGCTTTCGGCTCGACGCTCTGGGTGGGGACCATCGATGGGCTGGCCCGCTTTAACGGGAGCACCTGGAGCACCTACACCACAACGACCTCCGGTATTCCCAACAATCTCGTGAATTGTCTGGCAGTGGAGCCGAACGGAAACGTCTGGGTTGGAACCGCTTCCGGCCTGGCACGATTTACCGGGTCCGGTTGGACATCCTATAAAAAGAGCGAGTATCCATCCATGCCCGGAGACGTGATTTCCGCTCTCCGGATGGACGCGCAGGGCAATCTTTGGATGGGCGCGTTTTTTGGACGGCTTGCAGTGTACAAGGAGGGCGGAATCGTTTCGATTCGCCGGCCCGTTTCCTATCCGGCCAACGGCGTCTTCTTTCTCGATTCGAATTTCCCCAACCCCTTTTCGGCCACCACATCCATTCGCTATCGTCTCAATGAGGGCGGCACTGTTGTGCTGCGCCTTTTGGACTCGCAGGGCCGCGAGGTCTCCCGCCTTTTCGATGCGCCACAAGTCGCCGGTGCTCATACCATCCAACTGAAGGCAGAGACCCTGCCGGCCGGCAGCTATGTATGCGAGCTGCGCAGCGGCCAGCATGCCGCCACCCGGAAATTGACGGTCGGCCGGTAATCGGCTCAACAGATTCCACCCGAATAGAAAATGCCGCGCAGACCTGCGCGGCATTTTTGTTTCTGCCACTCACGTTGCGATGAATAAAAACGGAACTGGTTTTCTCCTCGTTTTACCTCTGTGATCTCTGTGGTTTCATGGTTCTTCCGAGAGACGTGAGTAGTTACAGGAAAAAACCTACCGTTTCGGCTTTCGGCGGTAGGTCTTCTGCAGATCGATCAGCGCCGAGTCGAGAGGGCAAAGCGAAAGGCCCCGGTTGAGTATGCGGCCGGCTTCGGACTTTTTATCCTGATTCCAATACAGCCACGAGAGATTGTAATACGCCTCGGCCAGCAACGTGTCGAGCCGGATGGCTCTTAAGAAGGCCCGTTCGGCTGCGGCCGAGCTGTCTTTCTCGCTGAGAATCAATCCCAGGTTCGACCAGG
>CAYVZU010000027.1:0-29287 GCA_964455935.1 uncultured Fibrobacterota bacterium | reverse complement strand
CGCGGCCCCTGTCATGCTGGCCCGCATGGAAACAGGCAATGGCCAGGTTCATCATGCCTTTCACGTTGCGCGGCTCGAGCCGGCATGCGCGCTGAAAGGCATCCACGGCCGCCGAAAAGTCCCGGCCTGCCAAGAATGCTGAACCCAGGAGAATTTCAGCCTCGTACTGCTCCTCGGCCGGCGCCAGAGCTTTGAATTTTTGCGCGTGGCTCAATGCTTGGGCGGCGTTGTTCTTTTTTAGAAAAACCTGGGCCATGTAGAAAGCGCGGGCCGGCGTTTCATTGGCCCTGTCAAGGTCGCGCAGGGCAGCGTTGTAATCCTTTTTCTCGTAGCCGATTTCGCCGGCCGCCTGGTAGAGATTGGCCGACTTTCTGCGCGCCTCCGGGATCCGCGAAAACAATAGCAAGGCGCGGTCGTACTGCTTGGCATGCCGGAAAGCCACAAACAGGAGCTCGGCAAGGCTGTCGCACGATTCCATGTGCGGCCGCAGCTCCGAAATCAAAGTCTCCCAGCGGCCCGTCTCGCGATAGACCTGCGCGATATTGCCCAGGGCCGCGCAACGGCGCGGTCCCTTTTCGGCCGCCGCCGTCCGGTACTGCGCCAGCGCCTCGTCATGGTGTTTTAGCTTGAGAAGGACATTGCCCAGCTGAATGCGCAATCCCGTCTGCTTTGGCGCCAGCTCAACCGCCTTCTGCGCATGGGCTAGGGCCTGCTCGAAATCGCCCTTTTCATAATACGTCAAACCGACATTCGAGACCACCTCCGCATTGCCCGAATCGAATCGGGCCGCCTGATTCCAGTAGGTTCGCGCCTCGGGTGAGCGAGTCGAGTCCTGTTTGCGGATCACGTAGGCCAGTAAGGCGTTGGGTGCCGCTTTTGTCGGCGCCAGTTCAATGGATTTGCGGAAAGCGGCTTCCGCTTCTTTCAGTCGGCCCAGTTCGTCGAGACAATAGCCGATCTGGTAATGCGTCAAGGCGTCGGGGTTTGGCTCGGCCTGCAGCTCCCGCAATGCGGCCCCGTAGCGGCCCATTTCGGTGAGAATATCTCCTTTCATGGCCTTAATGCGCCGGTAGTCGGGCTGGCAGTTCTCCAGCAGTTCCAGGCGGCCCAGGGCCCGTTCCAGCAGCCCGGCCTGGCGCTGGTATGCCGCAAGAAGCGGCAAAACGATCGAGGGCTTGCGGCCGGCATACGGTTCCAGCGCGGCCACCGCTTTTTCATGTTCCCCCAGCAACGAGTGAAGGCGGCTCACTTTTACCGCCTGCAGGAGGGCCTCGTCCGGGTCGTCCGGTTTAGCGCGCGAATAGGAGGCCAGCGCTTTCTGGATTTCCTCGTGCGAACCAAATTCATCAAAAAAGACCTCGGACGAACTGTATGCGCCGCCGGCATTTCTGCGCAATTCATTCCAGAGGCCCCGCGCCTCGACCACCTGGCCAAGCCGGAACCGGCAAATGGCCAGCAGGTCCATGGTTTCGTAGTCCCGGCGGATTTCGAGCGTTTTCTCCAGATACGGTCTGGCCTCTTTCCATTCCTTCAGGAGCAGATAGGTCCTTCCAATCGATTTGAAAATCAGGGGGTCATCGGTCCTGTCCTCCAATAACTTCCACGATTTCAATGCTTCCCTGTACCGGCCTTGGGCAAAGAGCGCCGCGGCCAGATTGGCCCGCGGATCCGGATCCTCCGGATCCAGGGAGGCAGCACGTTCAAACGCCTGCACGGCGTCGGTGAACTTCTTTTGTCCATAGAAGGCATTGCCCAGACCCAGCCATGTTTCCGAGGATGCGGAATCGGAGGAGAGCGCACGGAGGAAGAATCGCTCGGCATCCGCGGCCCGGCCCAGTTCGGCGGCGCAGAGCCCTTCGAAATACGCGATGCGCCCGTCTTGGGGTTCGGCCTTCTGCAGGAGGGCCAACGCGGCGGCGTAGGCGCCTTTGTCATAGTGCCGTTTGGCCGCAAGCTGGATCAGCAGGGGATGGCGGCCGTGTTTGCGCAGACCGGTTTCGATGGTTTGGGCCGCTTTGTCGGGAAAGTCCATTGCGCCGTACGTCAGCGTCAGGAAGGCAAAGGCCTCCGCGTTCTGCGGTTGCGTCTTGCCGACCTGCTCGAAGGCCAGGGCCGCTTCGGCAAGCCGCCGGGCGTGGTAGGCAACCAGACCTTTGAGAAACGCAACAGCGGGCAGGTCGGGATTGCGCGAATAGGCCCGATCGATAAAAACCAGGGCCGAGTCGAACTGGCTTTGGCGGAAGAAAAGCAGCGCCAGATTGTACGTGGCCAGCGTATATTTGGGGTTTTCCTTCAGAACATCAAGCCAAATAGACCGGGCTTTTTCCTCCCGGCCGGACTGGAAATGGACCACACCCAGGTTGTTTGCGGCATCGGCCGAACCCGGTGCGGCCGCAAGGGCCTGCTCGAAAAGGGATTTGGCCGCCTCGATTCTTCCTTTCTCCAGTTCTCTCAGCCCGCGGCTGTTGAGGTCCGTTCCCTTGCCATGGCGACCGTCCCCTTCCAACACCTTTAGCGAGTCAGGCCCCAGTTCGATATTCAAATCGAAGCTGGCTCCTGCTGCGGCCCACGCCAGAAATCCGGAAAACAGTGCGGCAAAAACGAATCTCATTTTTCCCTGCCCTTTCCCACTCGTCGAATGCGATTGATCTGCAGGACCAAAGTCCGGCCGGTCTTTCCGTCCACCGCCGACATTTCCGTCTTGTGGTTTTTCTCATTCAGTCTCAGCGGAACTATATCCATTCCCATGCGGGCGGGAACGTGTTCGTCTCCCGCATAGTCCAGAACAACGCTCTGCCGGGCCAGCGCCGCGTGTTTCAGAATGCGGACGGTCTCGGCCAGGGCATGTTCCTGGGGCGGCGATCCGTAACTTCCTCCGGGCCGGAATGCCCGGCCGTGCCGCTCCAGCGAGGGGGCTTCAAGGTCCCCCTGGGGTACGGCAATTTCTTTATAGCATTTCTCCAGGTTCTCCGCGGCCGAACAGGGGGTTAAGGGGGCGGCCTGCCGAAGATTTGCGTTCTCGCGGAAACTGCGCGGAAAAAGCCCGGCCTGTTGCAGGGTCTCGAACGCAGGCCGATAGTCGGCGCGATCGACCACAAAACCGTACCCGGGAATTTCTTGTCGAAGGTATTGGGCCACAGTCGGGATTTTTTTGAGCTCTTCCATCAGGCCTTGGTCTTTGGCCAGCAATATAAACGGATTGGAAAACGAGAGGCGGCCGAATTCCGAAATCCACCCGTCAAGGGTCTGCACGATGTTTGCGGCGACTTGCGGTCCTGCGACAAGGTCCCGGATTTCCTCCGCGGAAACATCATTCTCCAGGGCTTCGTGCACCGAGACGCGCGTGATCCGCAAATGATAAACCTGATCGAAGCGGATAGGATTGCAGAATCGGGACCAGGAAAAGCGGCGCCACGGATCCGCCTCGGCCGGGATCAGGACGCCAAAATCCGCGGTGATGCGCGCGTCGAACACGGGCCCGGGAAATGGCTGACCGGTAAAGAAGGCGCGGCCGTCGGCCGTACACGTCAGGTAGGCTTTTCCCGTCCGGTCCCAGCCCGGCCAGAGCCCGCCCGCGTAGCAGAGAATGCGAAGGAAGAAGGGAAATTGCTCGAACCGGCGCTTCGATCGGCTTCGTGGCGGCGGAACGGCGGACTCGTGATCGCATTCGCGGTGGGCCGACAGCAGCCATCCGGCATCGACCCAGTCGCTGAGGCGCGCCAGCAAAGCGAACAAGTGCTTGCTGTCCTCGGCCGGATAGACCCATTTTTCAACCGCGAAGGATAGGAAATCATCCATCCGGTCGCGCGTGTTCCACTGCAACCAGCCAAGACCCCGCCCGGTGAGGCGCAGGGCTTCCTCGGCGGGCTCCAGGAGTTCCCGGTCAAGAGCATAGGTGTAAAGCAGGCGGAAGCGTTCGGGCAACTGCTCGATCCGGAACACGTTCTCGGCCAAGACTTTGCCGAAATCCTCCTTGGTCTGCAATGCCGCGTTCAGGTCATCCAGCGGCCGCTTGGCCAAAAATCCTTTTTGCGTCAAGCCGAGTCTTCCCTTGGCCGCAAAAATCAGCAATGTGGCAAGGTCGTTCCAGACGGCGATAAATGGCGAAAACATGGGCGGCTTTTTGCGCCGCGACCAGGCGCTGATTCGTTCTTCCAGAATGACATTTTGCAGATCGGCGGCAACCTCGGGAAAGATCTGAAACGAAACGGGAACGGAGCCGCGCGCCACAATGAAAAACGCGGTCTGCAGCGCATGCAGGGCCCGTTCAACAACTTCGGCTTTTCTGCCCGGCGCGAAACGCCGGATGTCGGGCGCCGAAATCGCCCTTGGATCGAGAAAAAAACCCAGCAGCAGATCCTTTTCGAGGTCGGGCAACGCTTGATAGCGCGCAATCAGCGCTTCGGGCTGGAAATGCTCCTGCAGGATCCGGGAAACGGTCTGCCGCGGCGAATAAAGCCCCTTTGTGGGAATGTAATCGTCAAAAAAGAGGCGCAGTGTGCCGTGGGGCAGAGAGGAGAGATATTCCTCAAGCATCAAGATTTCTCCGGTACGGGAAATCCATAAAAATATCCTTGGGGCTGAAAGGCAGTCAATCAGTGAGAAATCAATTATGAATTAGAAATTATGAATGGGGAATTGGGAGAGGCAATTTCATTTACGGGTGCGAATTTATGGTTTGCGGTTAGGGGTGGGAAGTTGGTCAATTAGCGATACAATTGGAATTTGTATTCTCCGGACAATTGTCCATTCATAATTGACGATTCGTAATTCCTTGATTGCTCTACTTTAGCAGAAGAAGTTTCTGATTGAGGACCTTTGGTTGCGAACCCGTGCATTCGAGGCGCAGGAGATAGAAGCCCGTTGCCGCATGTACGCCCGGCCGGACCTGTCCGTTCCAGGTCACGCTGTAACGTCCGGGAAGGGCGGGCGCGGATGCCAGTGTTTTCACCAGGGCTCCGTTGGTTTGATAAAGACGCAGTTTCAGCTTGCGATCAACAGGACCCGCCGGGATTTCGTAGCTGATGTTTACAACGGGATTAAAGGGATTGGGAAAGGCGCGCATGGCCCACTGCGCCGGCATCTGCGCGGCTTGTTTTGCATTCCGCGCAATGTATTCGTCCGTGCCGGCCCAGAGCTCAAACCTGCGACTGGCCAGCCCCGCAATGGCAGGCACGGCTTTTGAAGCCCCCATCTCAACCTGCAAACCAAGATCGGCATCCCATAGCACGAGTCTTGGATAGCGCCGCGGCCGCGCGGCAATCCAGATCGAGTCCGCTTGCGGAGCATTCCACAAAACCAACGGGAACGTTTCTCCCTGCTTTGACTCCGAAAGATTGCTGTAGCCCGATGAGAGCAGCGCGCCCGAATCGGTTCGCAGGGTAATGCGCATGCGCCCGGCTTCGGGTGAAGGCGGAAGCGCCGCGTCATATTTGTCTTTTCCGGGGGCGGCCGTATTCCATTCGCCAAAGGACGCTTTGGTTGTATCGGCGCGCGAGCAAACAAGGACCGTGCTGCTCCAACCGGCCGGACTGCTGCGCCGCTTGGCAACCGTGGAGCAGGCAAACGACGGCAAGATGCTCATTGTAATCGTGTCGGTGCCGCGGTTTTGAAGCCAGAAGCCGCCCCAGGGCGCGAGCTTCACCGTGTCGGAAGAGGGATCGAGCTGGTGGTATTCCCGGCTCTGCGTATCGTAGGCATAGGGAAGTCCGATTAGGCTGTCGTCCGCTGAAAAACGCACCTGGCGCCATTCCACATCGAAGAGAAATGGATTGCCGATCTGGTTCCAGCCCGGGGCCAGCGCCATGACAAAGGTGTCGGCCGGCGAAAGCGTGACCGAACGGCCGGTTGGCAACTGCCAGGCCGAATCGGCGCGGTGATGGATCCAGAACGCGCGGCCAGGCGCAATGGAATCGAAGTCCGCATCGGTTCCGTGCTCGGTCATCTGAGAATCGTGATAGCGCGCCCAGCGCCAGACCTGCGGATCGGCTTTGCCAAAACGGGTTTCGAGCGATTCGGCGGCCGCGCTTCCGGCAAGCGGCACCGAGAACATTTGCCAGACGCCGGGTTCCAGGCTTTTCCGGCGGAAGTTGTCGTACGCCACGCAAACTCCGCGGTGGCTGCTGTTGGCGGTGTTGCCGTATTCGTCCGTGGCTTCGGCGACATACGAAAATCCATTCAGCAGGTCGGCGAACAACGGACCGCTCCAATCGATCTTCGCGCTTAGAGAGTCGGTGGACGAAGTCGTGCAGAACTTGGCCACGGTCAGCAGCGAATCCGCAATCGAGGTGTTGGCCGTTGGCACAAAACGCACCCGCAATCGATGCAGTTTGGAAGAATCATCCGACGCCCTGAACCGGATGGCCGCGGAGGCGCCATGGTCGGCCACCATGTTCTTGGCGGAATCGGCAAAGACCAGCGTTGGCGGCAGGGAATCGGTCTTGACGACCACAAAGGCAAGTGAATCGCGAAGAGTGTTGCCCAGGTTGTCCTTAATCTCCGCCTGAAGAAGCAGGCTTGCATGATTTTCGAGAATCGGCGGCCGGTAGACACCCAGCACCTGCCCGATTAGAGTCGTACTGCTTGCCATGCGCTTTCCGGCCCCGTGCAGAACCGTACTCACCGAATCGAACTTCGCGGTCTGTCCATTCACTTTCAACGCGAGCGAGGATGTGTCGAGCCCGCTGAGCGTATCGGAAAACCGCATCATCAGTTCCGCGATGCCGGTTAGCAACGTATCATTGCGGAGCCGTCCGCGCTTGTCGCTGGTGGAGAGCGTCGGGCTCTGGTTGTCGCAGACCAGAACGGTTCGAGTGGTCGCGACCGTATCGCCGTTGGCATCAACTCCATAAATTGTAAGTGTTGAGTGCCCTACGGGAAGGTAGATTGGGGCGCCCAGATCGTAGGCTCCGGTTGCCGCGTCCACTTTTGTTGCGCCAATGTAAAGGCCATCGAGAAAGCCGTAAGCCGAATCTCCGGCCTCGATCAGACCGTGCACGGCATAGGATCGGTCGTTGAGCTTCACCGTATCGGACGCCGTCGAGGGAGGGGGCGCGCCCACCTGGATCCGAAACTGCCAGCCTACCTGGCCACGGATTCCGGCCGTATCCGCTATGCTGACCTGAACAGGGTGCCAGGTCGCGCTGAGCGACGAAGGCAGCACAAATCGCAAGGTGTCGCCCAAGAACGTCTTTTGGACGTCGGTCACCGCCTGACTGTCGAGTGCTAACAGCGCGCTGGTGGTATCGATGGGAGCGCTTTTTCTGACCAGGACGACAATATCCGGTTTTGTTTCGCCGGTGGGGTCGCCGGGCTTGGGCGAAATTATTTCCAGAAAAGGCGGAACGGGTGGAACATAGTCGGAAAATGGCGGAAAAAACCCGTAAACAATTCCCGGAAAGGCGTATCCCGAATCGGTTTGAAGCAAGTCCCAGCTCTGCGGATCGACAAAGCAATAGGCAGTGGTTATGACATGGCGCAATTCGGCCGCCGGATAGATGGTATAAACCTCGTTATCGGCCGCGGCCAGCGTCGCCAATGCCACTACACAAATCAGGAAAGAACTGGTTCTCATTGGTGGATGAAAATACACCTGCCCGAAGGTCACTTTCAAGAGAGTATTTTTCATGGGCGGAGGAGTCTATGGCGAATGTTTCCGTTATCGGCGCGGGCCTGGCAGGCAGTGAAGCGGCTCTCCAGATCGCGGACCGCGGCATCGTGGTGGACCTTTTCGAGATGCGGCCCTTGGTGGCCACGCCTGCGCACAAGACCGCCTTGTTTGCGGAACTCATCTGTTCGAACTCGCTGAAATCCGTGCGGCAGACCACGGCCCATGGGCTTATGAAGAAAGAGCTTGAGCTACTCGGCTCCAGGCTGCTTGCCATTGCGAAATCCAATGCGGTTGCCGCGGGCGAGTCTCTTTCCGTCGATCGCGAGGCCTTTTCCGCCGAGGTCACCAAAGCAGTTGAGAACCATCCCAAGATCCGCGTCCATCGACGCGAAATTCAAGATCTATCCGAGATTCAAGGACTCTGCGTGCTGGCGGCCGGCCCCCTGATTTCGGGCAAACTTTCGGAAACTCTCAAGAACGCGGTCGGCAGCGATCATTTGTTCTTCTTCGATGCGGTTGCCCCCGTTGTCGCGGCCGAGTCGCTCGACCAGGAGCGGCTTTTTTCGGCATCACGCTATGGCAAAGGCGATCCGGATTTTCTCAACAGCTACCTGAACCGGGACGAGTATCTCGGCTTTCACAAGGCCCTTTGTGAAGCCCGGCAGCATGCCATGCACGATTTTGAGCAGTCCCATTACTTTGAGGGCTGCCTGCCCGTCGAGGAGATGGCGCGCCGGGGGGAACGGACGCTCTCGTTTGGTCCTCTTCGGCCGGTGGGGTTCGAAGATCCGCGAACAGGCCACAGGCCCTGGGCGGTCGTGCAGCTTCGCCGCGAAGACCCGGAGGGCAAAATGTGGAACCTGGTCGGCTTTCAGACCCGGCTTGAAGAATCCGAGCAAGAGCGCGTTTTTCGGATGCTGCCGGGCCTGGAGCAGGCCCGGTTTCTGCGGTTTGGCAAGATGCATCGCAATACGTTTGTCTGCGCTCCGGCCGTGCTGAATGGCTTTCTGCGATTCCGCTTTCGCGACACGATTTTCGGGGCCGGTCAGTTGACCGGCTCGGAAGGATATGTGGAGGCAATCGCCACGGGTTGGCTCGCCGGTTTCAATGCTGCGCGCGCCGCGCTTGGAGAACCCCCCATGATGCCGCCGGCTACGACTACTTTGGGTGGACTGGTTCATCACCTGACCACGGCTGATCCAGCCAATTTTCAACCCATGAATTTCAATTTCGGCCTGTTGCCGCAGCTCGAGGATCCTGTTCCGCGCAGCCGCAAAGAACGAAGGACCGCTCTTGCGGAAAGAAGCCTGCGGGACATGGAGGGGTGGACGCGTGAATGCGTGAACGGGTAGAAACGGGGGCTCCGTCAGCCCCTAATTCATCAACTCCTCGTCGCATCCACGCCATTACCCCGCAAACCGATCCACTCATCCACGAATTATGCCATCAATGCTCGCATGGAGGTAAATTGGAGCCTACCGTCCTATTTATTATATTCTACAATGTTAAAAGGCCCGGAAAATACGGGTGGAAATCCTAAATGAATGACGCAACAGCCATGGAGGTTGCTTCCCGAATTATCGCGATTTGCGGAGTTCTCTTCTTCTTCTGCCTGCTGCTCCTAATTTCTAGCAAGCTTTTCATTATCAAAACCAAGCTGAAAAGAATCGGGACGGCGCTTAAGTCGTTCGAGAAACCTTCCAAAGAGCCCGAGAAAGCACCCGCAGCAAAGTGAAACAATTCATGGCCAATTGGTCGAAAGGAGGAAACGGCAAGTTTGTCCAGGGGATCTATTTCAACACCATTGAGGTACTAGAGCATGAGTGAACCAATTCAATTGATTGTTTTCGGCCTTTTTATGCTGGTTTCGATCCTTTTTTATGTGATCGTTTTCGTTTTCCTGCTGCGGATTTCCAACCGCCTGCAGGATAAGGCCGAAGTCGTACCCGCGCATCGTCCTTTCCAGCGGCCCGATTTCCGTAAGGACCGTCCCGAAACTCCGATCAACCGGCAGGACAACCGTCCGCGGAATCCCGACCGGGAACAGGATCGCTCGCGCGGCAACATTCGGGGCAACGATAGAAATCGTTTTCAGCCCCAAAGAAACGACAGGAATCAGGATCGCAACCAGGATCGGTCCAACGACCGGCCTAACGATCGGCCCATTGACCGACCCCATGACCGGCCCAATGACCGACCCAATAGAAACCCAGGGCCCCGAAGGCCCTTCGATTCACAGCCTCGGCCGCAGCCGGTAACTGCGCCAAGGCCCGTAATACGGGAAGAACCCGTGGCCCAGACCGAGAGTGCGCCCGTTGCAGTAGCGCAGGTCGCTCCGGTTGCTTCGGTTACTCCCGTTGCGCAGGTTTCTCCGGTGGCGCAGGCGGTCCCGGTTTCGGAGATGGCTTCGACCGATCAGTCCGCCAATGAGATCCGCCATGGACGGAGAATCCAGATCAAGCGACGCAATGTGGGTTTCGAACAGAAGCCCGAGGGTCAGTCCAATTCCGCGGAGCAGCAGTCCGCACCGGCCGCCGAGGAACGATCGGCGCCCGTTGCAGCGGCTGAAGTAACGGCTCCAAAGGAAGAAGTCAAGACGGTCGATACGTCGAATCTTGTTTGACGATCCCTGACGCGAATTGAACGCAAAGGCCGCGACGGTGTCGTGGCCTTTTTTTTGGGTGCGCCCGGCAGGGCGCACCTGCTTGATAGTGCAAGTCTATTGCTCGCCTGACAGGAGGAGGAGTTAGCCATAACGGCAAGGGTCTTGGAATCTGAAGGAAGCCGGAGGCAAAGCGCTGGCCCGACGAACAGGAAGCACAGCCTTGTTCTTGTCCACGAATTCCCAATGCTTTGCTACACATTACTGGCACAGAACCGCGTGCGGGTCGAGTATTTCGACGCGAGCGGAAAGCTGATTTCATCGATTTTGGATTGTGTACAGGGGTCGGGGGAGTATTCCATTCCGGTTCCGGTTTCCAAATGGCCCAGCGGGACGTATTTCCAGATCTTCAAGGCGGGCAAGTTCGAGAAGACGGATCGATTTGCGATCATTCGGTAGAGCTACGCGGCTTTCCTGAGCTTTCTCACCGAAAAGGTTGTCTCGTAGCCGATTGCATTCAGAATCTTGAGATAGGCATCGACGCTCGGCATACGTGAAGGTGCGGTCGCGTGGGGTTCGAGCCGGGCGATATAGGCCTGGCTCACGCCCGTCAGATTCGCAAGTTGCTGTTGCGTATAGTGCTCCCGGAGACGAATTTTACGCAGAAGATTCGCGAGCCTGGCTTTCTCTCTGCTCTCAAGAATATGCGCCCTCAGCTTGGAATCTTTTCTCATCTCGCCGTTAATGAAATCGTTAAAACTCGAACCCATGTGAGCATTCTTTTTCATGGCATGACCTCCTTAAGCCTCTTCTCTGCGACTTCAATTTCATGCATTGGCGCCTTGTTCCCCTTCTTCTTGTATGCATGGAGAAGAACCATTCTATCTTTCATCAGCATGCAATAGAAGATCCGGTGCGAAGATCCGGAAAAAATCTTAACTTCCCAAAGTTTTGGCCGTCCCTTGAGTTGCCTGAACATGACGGAGCTGGCGCCGAAACCATTGATCCGAATATCGTCAATGCAGGCAAAGACATCGTATCTGTCCCGCTCGGGCAGGCCAAGATATATTCCTTCACGGGCTCCCGGCCCGAAAGCTTTCTGTAAAAATCAATATACATTGGGTTCCTGTTCCTGAGAATGAATATAACCTACAGGTTATTATCGCGCAAGCAAAATAGAGATGCTACCTGGAACGATTGTGATTCCAGAGGCCTATTCGTACCGCAGGGCTTCGACGGGATTGAGGCGGGCGGCTTTGATGGCTGGATAGGCGCCGAAGAGGATGCCCAGGAGGAATACGACGGCGAAGATCAGCAGTACGTGCTGGGGCTGAAGCTGGGGCCGCATCAGGCTTTGCGTGGCCTTGAAGATGGCTTCCGAGAACCACATGGGAAGACTGCCGATTCCCGCGCCGATCACGCCGCCCACGAAACTTAATGAGACGGTCTCGGACAGCACTTGCACAAAGACCTGCAGCGTGCTGGCGCCCAGGGCTTTGCGCACGCCGATCTCGTGAATGCGTTCGCTGAGGGAAGAGAGCATTACATTCATGATCCCCAGCCCGCCCACCAAAAGCGAAGCCAGTGCGATAATGCCAAACAAGGTCTTCACGTTGTTGAGCAAACTCATGAATTCCTGGACAAATTCAAAAATGTGGAATTCGAAATCCTCCACCCCGCGGTGCTGCCGCGCGAACTGGTCGCCGACCGCGGCGATCTGGTTTTCCAGGTCTTTGACGTCGGTGAATTCAATGTTCGCGAAGCCGGGGTGCGGGTTGAACCCCGTCCCATACCGCTGCATCGCGAGCAGTGGGATGAAGAGCCGGTTTCGCCAGCGGCGGCCGCCTTGCATCTGGTTTTTCATCGCGTAAACTCCGACGATGCGGAATCGTTTTCCCAAAAGCACCAGGGACCGGTCCAGAATCGGCTTCCGATCGGCTGGATCGCCTTTGATAAGCTCAACCTCAAGTTCCCGCGAAATCACGCACACGGCGTCTCCGCGGGCATATTCCTCCGCCTCGAACCAGCGGCCCTTTTCAAGCGCCAGATTGGTTTCCGTTTCAAGGTTCTCCGGGGACGTGCCCGTAATTCCCACGTGCCTTTCCGATCCGCCCACTTGGATTTCCTCGTGGCTCTGCAGCGTGCGCAACGCCCGCCGGATTTGGGGCAGTGTTTCGAGGAAATCGAGATCTCTAAAACGGAATCCCGGGGACCTGGACCAAGTCAGCCGTTCCTCGCGATCCTCGGGGGGGTCGGCTTGTGAAAGCCCAACCCGGCCTACGAATTTCCCCATTTCTCTTCGCATGAAATCATCCACGCCTCCTACGATGGTCAGCATGGCAACGAGGGCTCCCACACCCAGCATAACGCCCAACAGCGAGAGAAACGAACGAAGCTTGTGACTCTGCATTTCGGCAAACCCGGTCTGCAAACCCACGACAAAGGCCGACCATAGCTTGTGGCCGTCGCCGGGGGCCTTGAATCGGAAGCGCGCCCGGAGCGCGGAGAGGATTGTGGGGTTTCGCATTATTTCGTCATCCATAGCGCAACGCGGTAATCGGCTCCATACGGGCGGCGTACAGCGCCGGAACAATCCCGCTTGCGATTCCTACGGCGGTCGAGGCGCCCAGGGCAAGGAAATAGTCAAGAAATAGCAATTCGGGCTTGAACGGGAATAATCCTTGGGGCAGGGAAGAGGGAATGGAACCGACAATCGCCCCCAGAACAGCGCCGATCGAGCAAAGAAGAATCGCTTCCGACAGAAATTGCGTGAAGAGGTCCATCTTGCGGGCGCCCAGCGACTTTCGAATCCCGATTTCCCGAATACGCTCGCCAATGGTGGCGAACATGATGTTGGCGATGCTGATACCGCCCACAATCAGCGAGATGGAGGCGATGGCTCCAAGCAGCAGCGTCATGACAAGATTTGTCTTCTGCTGGTTTTCCAGCTTCTCCGAGTTCAATTCGACATCAAAATCGTGCACGCCCCTGTGTTGCTCGAGGAGGAAACGCTCAATTTCGTCCAGCGTGGCTTCGATTCCGGCTGCATCGCGGACTTTAATGTCGATGCTGCCGAGTCTGGATCCGTGGCCTTGAAAGACCTCTTCATAAACCGTGTATGGATATAGAAAATGCCAAGACCGCCAATCCCGGACTTGCTGAGTTTCAAGTACTCCGACCACGGTGAAAATTATGTTCTGAACCGGAATGGTCTTGCCAAGCGCCTTCTGCGGTTCACCCCAAAATCGCTCGGCAATTTGTGACCCAATCACGGCCGAGTGCCGGCCTTGCAGGAAGTCCTCCTCATTGAGGGGCCGTCCGTAGCTGACTCTATAGTTGTATTCCGCCATGTGATCGAGGCTGACTCCCCGCATGTTGGCCCTGTCGCACGCGCCATTGACACAGGCCCAGTGTTGGGGACCCTGGCCCACAGGGAGAACCTTTTCCACATTGGGCACTTCTTGGGCCATGGCTCGAACCTGTTCGAGCCGCAAGCCCGGTGAACGGGAAAAGGCGATCCGTTCCTCCCGGGTTTCCGGGTCAAGCGCCGAGATGGAAAGGATGCGGACACCGCCCATGCGTTCCAATTGCTCGGATGTCTGGTTGCGGAACCCGCGAACAAAGGACAACATTCCCAGTAAGGAGGCGACGCCCAGGAATATTCCAAAGGAGGTAATCAGCGAACGCGTGCGATTGCTGCCGATCTCGACAAGGCAAAGCCGCAAATTAACCAGGATCAGGCGGGCGGTCAGTGTGGCGCTGAATCCGGACGCCGGGCCGGGCGGGCTCATGCGTTTGCCTGGCCTTCCATCAGTGCCCCGTCAATTAGGTGAAGCACCCGGCGTGTCTGCAGAGCCACATCGTGCTCATGGGTAATGATCAGGATCGTATTGCCTTCGGCATTGAGTTCACGGAGCAAATCAAGGATCTCGGCGGTCGTGTGCGAATCCAGATTACCGGTGGGCTCGTCGGCCAGAATGATGGCGGGCCGTTTCACCAAGGCACGGGCAATGGCAACCCTCTGCTTTTGTCCGCCCGAAATCTCGTTGGGTCGGTGGCGTCTTCGCTCCCAAAGCCCAAGTCTGCGCAAGGCCCGCTCCACAAGATCTTTTCGCTCTTGCTTGGCGACATTTCCATAGATGAGAGGCAGCTCGACATTGGACCACAAGTCCAGCTTTGGCAGAAGATTGAAGTTTTGGAACACAAACCCGATCTTATGGTTTCGGATTCCGGCCAGTTGCTCTTCCGTCATCTGGTCTACCGGGGCGCCATCCAGGAGATAACGGCCTGTCGAGGGTTTGTCGAGGCACCCAAGAATGTTCAACAAGGTTGATTTGCCCGAGCCCGAGGGGCCCATGATAGCCACAAACTCGCGCAACTCGACCCGCAAATTTATGTCGCGCAAAACCGGAATTTCCTCCCGGCCCAGCGTGTAGGATTTCCGGAGGTCTAGTGTTTCGAGAACGTAGTTCATAAATGGTTGCGGGTTTACCTCAGTCGCCTTTGGCGACAGCTCCTTTATAAGGGGAGCCTATTTCGGTTGCCTTCCTTAATGCCGGAAACCGCCGCCACCCCCGCCCCGGTTGTTGCCGCGCTCGCGGTCTTTGGCGGGCATCTTCATTACCCGGTCGCCTTCTTTCAGGCCGTCCAGCACTTCGTAATATTTATAGTCCGTTTCCCCGATTTTGATTGTGCGGGGCTTTCGGTTGTCCGCCATCATGACGATGGCCGCCTCGGCATTTTTGCGCCGGCCCTGCTGCACCATCGTAAAGGGGACACCTAACACGCCCATCTTCTCCATCAGGACCAGGTCGACATTGACATTAATGCCTGGCACCATTCCTTGCAAAAGGGAATCGATGGCGATGCGTATGCGGAAGTTCGAAACCTGACTGTTATCCTGTTTCTTGGCCGCAAGCGAAACAAAACTGACGCGGCCGTGCGTGATCCGGCCCGGATCGGCGGCCATGCTGACTTCGGCCGGCATTCCGATCCGGACTTTGGGATAATCCACCTCGCCAATTTCCGTCACCACCTCCAGTTTTGAAACATCGGCAATGGAACCGATGGCCGTGCCGCCGGAATTGCTGCCGGTTGCCGAAACCACGATCTCGCCTTCTTCCACGTTCAGGGAAACCAGTACGCCGTCCATGGGTGAACGGATGAGGGTATTATCGAGTTCCTTTTCCACATCGCGCAATTCCAGACGAAGTTCATCCAGCGAAATGCGGCCCAGTTCGAACTGGTTTTTGAGATCCGCGACTTGATTGGCGGCGATCTTGCCGAACTCGGCTAGCTGGGATGCATTGTCAAAATCCCGCTTGGCCGCTTCGAACTGGAGTTGGGCTTTCTGTGCCCGTAAATTGAGTTTCTCTCGTTGCGTCAAGAGTCGCTCCGGATTGATCCGCAGAATTTTTTGACCCTTGCGAAGGCGCGTTCCCTCGTCCACATACAGCGTGTCGACGCGGCCGCTGGCTTCGCTTTTCAGATCCACTTTAATGGTCGCTTCAAGCACTCCGGTGTTGCTGATGACATCCTTTAGGTCCACTCGCCTTACCTGCTCCACTAAAGGCTTGAGCGCGGCCGCTTCCTTTTCGCTTTTTTGCGAACAGCCCGCGATAGCCAGAAACAGCAAGAAAGGCAAAAACGGAATCCGTGTCCAGTCTTTCATGTCCTTCATGGCAGTTTCACTCCAAATTTGGTGATTCCCTTGTGAGTTATCCGATCCAAGGTGATTTCGACGCGTTTGAGCGCGAGCTGTTTATCCAGTTTTCCGATCTCGGCCTGTGTCAAATCGTCCAGGGCTTTCTGGCGTGTTTGCGTGTCAATTGCGCCCAGCCTCTCTTCCTGAAGAATTGCCTCATAGCGTCGTTGGGCCAGCGCCCATTGGCGCTGGGCCAGTTCGAAGCGCAGCGAGTCGCTTCGCCAGGTATCGTACAAGTCTTCGAGGTCGGATCGCAGGCTCCGCCGAAATTTTTCGCGGCGAAGACGATTAAGGGCCAGATCCAGCCGGACCCGGGCCGCATCGTTGCGGGGGCGCCGGGAAAACAGATCAAAGCGCAGTTCCGCGCCAATTCCGATATTCTGACTGACGGGGCCGTCCTGCATGCTGCCATCGCGCCGGGCAAAGGCGCTTACTTCCAAAGAGGGGAGGCGTCGGTTGCGGGCATAGCCAAGCTGGCGTTCGGCGTTGGTCCGCTCCAAATCCAGAATGCGAAGCTCGGTGCTGGCCGACTCCGCTTCCCCTATGGCTTGGGCGAATCCCCCGATGGGCGGCAGGTCGATGGCCGGATTCACAGGCTCGACGATATTGGAGGGATCGCTTCCGAGAATTTCAGCCAAAGCGCGGCGCGAAGACCGCTCATTTTGCAGGGCCGAAGCATGATTGCTTTGCGCTTGCAGAAGCTGAAGGCCCGCCGTCATGGTGTCAATTTCGGCGGCATCGCCCAGCTTGAATCGCGCTTTCTGCCATAGCAGTTCCTTCCGGGCGTAGTCCACTTCGCGTTCGCGGATTCGAATCAGCGCTGCTTGCGCGATCCAATTCCAATAGGCTTGGCGCACGGTGGAGACTCCGGAGGACCATTCATCCAGGAAGCGCGCTTGGTTTGCTTCCAGGTCATTTTTTTGCGAGTAAAGGCTCACTGCTTGGGGTGCGTATTTTCCCGCGCCTTTAAGAAACGGCTGCCGGAGATTGATCAAAGCCGACCAACCTTGCGAGTCGGGCTCGCTGAGGTCAAACGATGTTCCGGCCTCAATCTCGGCCAGGCCGCCCCAGCGAAACAAGCGGGAAAGAGAACCGTTCAGGCCCGTTTCGTCCCTGTCGTATTCCATATCCAAGAGATAATTTTCGGTCCACGTCTTCGTATAAGGCGCCCAGACCTCCGCCTGCAACGCGAATTCGTCGCGGGCCGATTTGTAGGTAAGCTTTTGGCGATCGAACTCAATGCGCGCCGCGGCGAGATCCGGGTTCTTCTCAAGGGCTTGACGCACGGCCTGGGATTCGTTCAGCGATTGGCTTTGGGCCGTAACGAGAAATCCAGCCGCAAAGGCTAGGGGAAGGGAGCGGGAAAGAAACCGGTTGGCCATCAATATTGGAAACAAGTGTTCATGAAAAGGTTAAATGCCTTGCTCCTGCCCAGTGCGCCTTCATAGCAATGATCTGGCAACATTCCGCAGGAGTGGAATTCGGAGCAGCTCCAAAATATTTTATCGGACAGCGGGAATTTTTCTTGAGCTTTAGTCTCCGGACTGCCTCCAAAAAACAGAGAGTTCTCATCCGTCAGTTCGACCAACGAGAGAAATATTTCACATAGTCAATCCGGAAGGATTTTTCGCTTTGCTCGAGACGACGCGCTGCTTTTTCGTGTTAAGCGATGACACAAGCGACGGGTGCCGGCCTAAGTTTTGGCGCGCTCAGATCAACACAACCTGGTTCTTGCCCGGAACAACCCGTCCGATGATGCTGGCGGGGATTTGGAATTGACGCAAGATCCGGGAAGCACTGTCCGCATTCTTCTCGGCCACGATTAGCGTCATCCCGATTCCCATGTTGAAGGTGCGGTGCATTTCCCGTTCGTGAATGCGGCCTCTGCGCTGGATTTCGCGGAAAATGTCGGGCACCGGCCACGAGCCGCGCTCGATTTCCAGGTTCTTGTCCTTGGGCAGGCTCCGGTTGGGATTCTCGTAAAAGCCGCCGCCGGTGATATGCGCGGCGCCTTTGATCAATCCTTTTTTATGCAGGGCCAGAACGGGTTTAACGTAGATGCGCGTGGGCACCAGCATCTGCCGGCCCCAGACACCAGCCAGCTCCTTTTCCGTGAAGACTTTCCGGGCCAGGGAGTATCCGTTCGAGTGCAGGCCCGACGAATGCAGGCCGATCACCAAATCGCCCTTCTTGGCGGTGGCTCCGGTTACGATTTTGGCCCGATCCACGACGCCCACGCAGAAGCCCGCCAGGTCATATTCACCTTTCTTGTATAGGCCCGGCATTTCCGCTGTCTCTCCGCCCAGAATGGCGCAACCCGCTTCTTTGCAGCCCCGCGCAATTCCTTTCATGACCTCCAGGCCCTCTTTGCAGCTGAGGTGTCCCATTGCATAGTAGTCCAGAAAGAGCAGCGGTTCGGCGCCGCAGGTGACAATGTCGTTTACGTTCATGGCGACAAGGTCGACGCCAATGGTGTCATGCTTTTTTTGCGCCTGGGCAACCAGCAGTTTTGTCCCCACCCCATCGGTGGCCGCCACGATTAGCGGGTCTTTGTAACCGGCCGGAAATTTGAAGAAGCCGCTGAAATGGCCAATGGATCCCACCACACCGTTACGCCGCGTGGTCTCCGCCAAAGGCAGAAGACCTTTTACAAACCGGTTGGCTTCGGATATATCAACACCCGATTTTTTGTAGGTAAGTCCTTGTGACATATGCGTTCCTTCGCTGTTGGTTTCCGTCGGCGGATATGTTTAATACAGGAAAATAATATACTCCGCCGTCTGGAAGCGGTTTCCGTATTTCAAGAGGCAATCCAAAGCGAAGGGGGCCGGTTGTCCGGCCCCTGTCGTGGTATCAAACAGAACAGGGAGACGCCACAACCGTGGCGTTTCCACAAACTACTCAATCTTAATGGCCATAAAGAAGGCCTGGTCCTTGCGTTTTACATAAAATAGAAGGGATTGACCTTTCTTGGCTTTTCGAATCTGCTCGCGAAATTTCTTCACGTTCGGCGTCTTCACCTTCCCGACCTCCATGATCAGGTCGCCCGGAGTGATGCCGCCTTCCTCGGCGGCGCTGCCGGGCTGGATGTTGGTCACGAATACGCCTTCTTCGCCTTCATAGCCATAGCGGCGGGCCACGTCGGGCGTAAGTTCGGTTACCACCAATCCCAGGTCTTCCTTATTGTCGGCGGCGCTCTCCTCGGTGGGTGTGCCGGTCGCGTCCGGCCTTTGCATGAGAGTGGCGGTGAAACTCATCTCTTTGCCGTCGCGGATCACCTTAAGTTTAGCCCTGCTATTGGGCGAACTCTGGCCTACAAGGTCCAGAAGCTGCGACTGATCCTCGATCCTTGTCCCGTTGTATTCGACCACCACGTCACCTTTCTTCAGCCCGGCCTTTTCGGCCGGTTGTCCGGGTTCCACCGACTGGACCAGGGCGCCTTTGGAGTCCTTCAAACCAAGGGCCTGGGCAATTTTGGGGTCAACGTTGTCGATCCGGATTCCCAGGTATCCGCGCGAGACCGATCCCGTGTAAATCAATTGCTCCATGACTTTGCGGGCCATGTTGATGGGAATGGCAAAGCCAATTCCCTGGTAGCCGCCGCTTTGGGATACGATCATATCATTGATCCCGATCACTTCACCTTTGAGATTAACCAAGGCGCCGCCGCTGTTTCCCGGGTTGATGGCCGCATCGGTCTGGATGAAATTCTCATACAGATTCATGCCCGTATGGCGGCCTTTGGCGCTCACGATTCCGGCGGTCACCGTGTTGGTGAATCCAAATGGCGATCCGATGGCCAGAACCCAGTCGCCCACTTCCATGCCGTCGGAGTTGCCTAGCGTTGCCACTGGAAGCGATTCGCCTTTTTCCTGCAGCTTGATGACAGCCACGTCGGAGAGTTTGTCGGTTCCCACCACCTCGGCCAGGAACTCGCGCTTGTCCATAAGGCGCACGCGGATGCGGTCCACACCTTCGACCACATGATTGTTGGTGAGGACGTAGCCATCGGGGCTAACGATGATGCCCGAACCAAGACCCCCCTGCTTGTATTCCCGCTGGCGGGGGCTTCGCTGGTTTGGATTCTGCTGCTCGAAGGGCGTGCCGAAAAACCAATCCGGAAACGGAAAAGGCTGAACCGGCATTTTTTCGATTTTCTCCGTTGTAATGCTGACCACAACGGGGTTAACGGCTTTGGCCACCTGGGCAAAAACGTTGCTGGTTTTCTGGGCATCCACGATTTGCTGCGAGATAGGGGATGGAGCGCCAATTTTCACGCTTCCTTTGGATGGTCGATCCGTTTTGGCGTAGATTGTTACCAGGCTGGCAGCCAGAGCCACGACCAGAACCGGTCTTGCCAAACGTTTCATACAGAAACTCCTTCTGTTGGTATTTGTCTTTCGTGCTGCTGACATGCTTTTGAACGCGCAATTTAAATCCCTGCAAAAATGCAGTCGTGGAATGTTGTTTTGCAACATCTTCCCGGCGAATTGTGGGCGAACCACAATGCAACCCCGTTGAAAACCGTGCCATTTCGGACTATTTTCATTATCTGGATTGCAGTTCACATGCTCCAATAGGAGGTTTTCATGCACAAAAGAGTCGTTTTCCCGGTTCTGATCATTGCTGCAATGGCGGCTATTGCATTCGGCAATGAAAAGTTCAAAGAAAATGAAACGGACGATTGGGGCAATTCCACGCCGCGTGCGCGGACCCAGACGCAAGTTCCGGCTCGAAGGACAAGTTATCATTATCGGTCCACCTCATACGGACCGGGAATCGAGCCGACACATTATTTCTACGTTCCCACATCGGACGTGCTCCGCAATCGGGAATTCATCCTGAGCTTTCATGAATGGGCGCTGGGGATCGACAACAATCTTCATGTGTTCATCAGTCCCTTTTCCTCCATCAGCGGGATTTTTCTTGGGTTGAAATATGGTTATAGCGGGGATTGGGCCGTTGGAGGCGGATTGGCGACAGATCGCCACTGGGGCCGGTATTATGTAGTTGAGCCCGATTACTATGTCTATGATCAACGGACCGGGAGGTATTACTACGTCGATGCGGTTTATGAATATTACTATGACTACGATCGTGGGCTGGGACTGGGTGGATTTATTACAAAATCAATCGGGCCGTTGGCCCACTTGGCCGGTTCGCTCCGGATCTGGGAAGATTTTGTGGCCATGGACATCGGGATCGGAGGAAAAAAGGACCTGGGACGCTACACCAGTTTGATATTTGAGCTGCAAGGTGGACTTGAGACCTACAGCTTTGACCAGGCCTATCTTGGCTTGGACGGGGCGATGGGAATTCGCTATACCGTGCCCAGTCTGCCTCCGCTGAAGATCAGCGCTGGCCTTGCCCTGGGTTCCGTGTTTCCGGCGGAAGGTCTCGACGTCTGGCCTTACATCGATTTGTCGTATGGAACGAGATTCTAAAAGAACAATTATGAATTATGAATTGATAATTGGGAAATTGAAGACCTGAAAACCTCCAATTCCATAATTATTAATTCATAATTCCTAATTTATAATTCTCCTAAAACCCGATTCTGGCGTTAAGCGTGAACTCCGTGGTCCGGTAAAACGGCGTGTAGCCCTGTTCCATGCGGCCGCGCGCTTCAGCGCTAACGTGCTCGGCCGTGGTGACGCGCACAAACGGTTCGCCGCGAATTGACTTTGTCTCATAGCGGCCGGTCGAAGCCGATCCGGATATCTGCACTCCGAAATCGACCGGCCTAATAGTAAAAAGCGCTTCGGCCTGCGGAAGAACGGTCTGTGTCCAGTTCCGCTCCGCGGCTGTTCCGTCGGCATTTGTCGCGTCATGGCGTCTGGTGAACCCGATCCCGGCCGAGAGTTGGGCTGTTGCGGCGGCCTGCCAGGTTGCCTTTACGTCGGCTTTGTATGTGCGGGCATCCCTATTGAGAAACAGCATTTCCGGCGGCAAGGCCGTGGGGTTGGCCAAGGGGTCGGCATCGGCGATTCCGGATTCAAGGTCCTGCAACTCTCTGTCATATTCGGCCTGAACAATAAAGGAAAGCCTATCCGACATGGCCATGTCGGCAGCCAATTGATACTCCTGGTCCATTCCCTTTTGAACGCGGGCCAGCGAGTCGTCGGCCATGATTTGCCAATCGCGGGTGCGCTCTCCGCTCCATGCGATCCGGCTTGAAACAAAACCCATGCGCGCCAGTTGCAGGGCCATGCGCAGCCGCTGCTTGGAACGGTTCAGTTCCTTTTTCGGCGCAAACTGATTGCGGTTCCATTGCTCAAACGTTTCCATTGCCGCCGATGCCTCGGGCTTCACGAAACCGGCCACATCTCTTGCCCCGGTCCAGTCCAGGGAATACTCCCGCGCAAACGGATTACCCAGGGCGCGGCCCAAACGCATCCGGCCGACAAGGCTTGCGTCGATGCCGTAGCCCGAGTTGATCTCGATCTGGGCTTGGTGGATGTCGCAGGGCCGCATTGCGGTGTCCCGGGCCCCGGGTTCCGCGGATACCGAGTCCGGCGCCGCTTCATGGCAGTAGCGCTGCATGCCGGCCGCGGAGAAGCGCACCCCTCCGGCTTCCGCGCCACCATTGAGCGAGGTTTGGAACGTAGGCGGACCTTTCGGGTTGAGTTCGGTCAGATTCGTTGCCAAAAGATGCTGGCGGCCTTTGCTCAAAGAAACGTTGCAGTCCAAACTCAGTCTGTCGTTGCGCGAACCGGAAGGCTGCAATGCTTGTATGTAGCGAAGGCCCGTTGACGTCTGGAGAAAAGAGAAGCGATTCGTACGCAGCATGATTTCCACCGGACGTTCCACCGAATCTGCTGCCGGAAATGAACCGGTTTTCTGGCGGCCTGACAAATTTAACGCATAATAGGTCCAGGATTGTTCGAACCGAAGTCCTGCCTCGGTCGAAGTGCCGGGCCGCGTTGTCCCGCCAATCGAATCCAGCGATCCGAATCCTGTCAGTTTCATCGCCGGCCGCGGCGCAATCTCCAGTCTGCCCTCGATTCTACGCTCGATGGCGTCACTCGAATCGGAGGTGCTAAACCGTTCCTGGCGGCCCTTGGTGTTTGCCGCGATCCAGGCAAGGGGAGAAAGCCTAGCTTCGGCCGCGCCAAACAACGTGCGACCGGGCAATGCTTCGGTCTTGCTCAGGTCCACATGCTTTGGCTCGCGGTAGTCCGCTTCGGCGGACAGGCCGAAAAAGGAGGTTTCCGAATGAAGCCGTCCGCTGCCGGCCAGAGCCGGATGAAGTATGGCCGAATCGCCACGGGCCGAAGCGCGGAGCTGGGCCGCAATATCGAGCGCCCTTCCATAACCCCAGCGGACTCGGCCCGCGCCCGCATACAGTGCCGCGCCCGCACCTTCCGCCGCATGGCGCTGCTCAAGGGCGGACATTTCAAACAACCGCATGGAATCCGGCGAATAGGTCAGCCATCCGGCCCTGATTCTAGGCCGACTTTCGAAATCGTCCGTTTCATAGACTACGGACATGATATCCTGCGACCCGATTCCATCGTGACCGGCCCGGATCAGGAACTCGGGAGTCAGGAGAATTGTTCCGGCCATGGCATCGAGCCGGTAGTCCCTTTCCTTTTGAAGCAGGATCCGATTGAGGAAAACCCGCTCGCTGCCGGGCAGGACCGGCGCGCCGGCAAGATTGTATTCACCGGCTCCTCGGAAGGAAAATCGTTCGCTTTGCGCGCGGCCCCCGGCCCTGGAGCCCAGAAGCGTTAAACTCCAGTGATTCCGAATCAGAGTGGCCTGGCCGCCCTGCAGCGTCCGGCCGGACAGGGCGGAAACGGGACCGCCGGCATCGGTCTCGAACTGGCCCAGCCGAAACCGGAAAGCCGGATTGTCTACGCACAGTCGCGCAATGGACGGCTCGGCCTCGGATTGGGCATCTTCGAATTGGCCATCGACTTTGGTGTGGTTTCCAAGATTGCCGCTCAAATTAAGTTGCAGGTGCTCGCGCCGAAGAAACCCGGTGGAGAATCCCTCCATCCCGCCAATCTTGCTTCGGTGCTGGAGCGCGAAGATCTTTTCGCCCTTGAGCTCAAGGTGATAGTCTTCGCCGCGTAATTCAAGGCCGTAGCCGGGGATGGCGGCGCATAAAAGGAAGGTCAGGAAAAGAGCAAACCGATTGGGATTTGCTGTAAAAGCCGTATTTGCGGTCATGAGTTCGTGCGAGAAGATTGTTTTTTCCGCTTGGTAATGGCCAAGGAAATCTGTCAAGCGGTTCCACTGAAAGATGGCTTAGCTTTCCGGCCCCGCCGCTGGTTTAGCCCTCTTGCGCACTGTAGTCCGATATAGTTAGTTTGTTGCCAACGGAAAAAGGAGTAGGCCTTGTTCATTGGCTACGGACTGCTGATTCTATTCGCTTTTCTATCCCTCTTAATTGACTTGGACTATTTGCAGCACGAATGGTTCCGCCATCTCTGGAATTTCATATTGCTGGGTGTTGGCATCTTGCTGTTGATTCGGATGCGCACGCGAATGCACGAAGGGGCCTTTGAAAAGCTTCAGAGAGAATGTGAGAATTTAAGCATCAAGGCCGAGGAGCAGAAGTTCACAAAATTGCGGGACGCGATCGAACAACTCGAACAGCGGATTTCGATTCTCGAAGGAAAGAGATAAGACAATGCCTTTCCTGATCTATTCAGTTTTGGGGATAGCGATCTTCAAAATCGTTGTAGACGCTTTGGGCGGAGATGCTCTGGCTCCTTATTCGGTGCTGTTGGAGACCCTTGTTTTGGGCTTTCTGTTCGCCATGCTTGTGCGGACATCCATTCTGCAGAAAGAGGGTCGGCGTGAGGCGTTAAAAGAGAAGCTGGATCATCTTCGCAAATCGATTGGGCAATGCGAATGACCGCTCCTGAACACAAATCCCTTGCTCGAAAACCACGAGCCTTCACGGTTCCCGAATTAGCCGTCATTATCCTGACCGCAATTGCTTTGCTCCTGATTTCCGGCAAACGGCTGAGCCATTCCGCAATCCTGCGCAATTCCGCAAGGGCAACAAACGAATTGCAGCGGATCTGCGAACTCGAGCACGAGTACTTTTTATCGCACGAGAAGTTCGGCTATTCCGAGGAGATCGGCTTCAAGGAACGCTACGGATTTTCGGGGATTCTATACTCGATTAGTGTGGACAGTGTGGGTTTTACCGCATTCGCCCGCGAGGCAACGGGAAGCGATGCTTTTGGCGACCATCGGCCCGGCAACGAATACTTTGCCATCGACGCAACAGGCACAATCGTCCGCCAGTCTTTTCCTCCGGAATAGTTTTTTTCCCATTCTACGGCGGCCTTAACCCCGCTGTTTCGCCTTAGTCGCACCTCCGGCATTCATTTCGGTCCACGCAATGCTTGCGCCCAACCAGGCCATTGCCGCCGCATAGCCCCCTATGACATCGCTTAAATAATGCACTCCAAGGTAGATCCGGCTCAAGCCAATCAGAAGCACCAGGACCATTGCGCAGACCGCGATGCCGTGTTGGGTTCGTGTTGCCTTTCGCGGACCGGTGAGCCAGGCAATGGTTCCGTAAGCGACCAGGGAAAGAAAAGCATGGCCGCTGGGAAAACTGAAACTTAGAAAAATCAACGGCGGCAGACCGTCCGGCCGGGGCCTATGGATGGCCAGTTTTAGGGCATAAAGAAGGACGGTTCCCCAGAGATTTGCCAGCACCAACAGGCGCGCTTGCGGCCGGCGGTTGGCCGATAAAAGGCCGCGGGCAACCAAGAGGACAACCAGCCATGCCCCCCAGGTTCCCAGCCAGGAAATTGCCAAAGATAGTTTCATGCCCCATGGTGTATGCCAATGCCGAATCAGAGTCGCCGCTCTTTGATCAACATGCAAAAGCAGGTTGCCATTCAGGTTTGCCAGAATGATCAGGAAAAGCAGTAAGCCTGCGACAAATAGGGCAGCACCAGCCATTGGCGGGGATACGGTGCGTTGGTCCCGGCGCGACTCCGCCGCGCGATTCCTTTTCCCAAGGAAAGGCATTGGCCCTCGCTGTTTGTGCAGAAATATCTAAATCGTGTAATGCAAACGCGCTGCCATCGTCGGACGCTTTCGACGGGAGATCTTTCCTGAATCGTTTGAAACCGGAATTTCGGGCCATAGCGGCTCGTCATTAAGTATTTTATAAGGCTGTCTTTTGGTTTTCCGCGCGGAAGCGGGACAAGTTTAACTCACCTTGGCAGAGAAAAGCAAATATGGAACAAAATCGAATTCGCAATATCGCCATCATCGCTCACGTGGACCATGGAAAAACGACGCTGGTAGACCAGCTCTTCCGCCAGAGCGGGCTTTTCCGCGATAACCAGGTTGTGGCCGAACGTCTGATGGACTCCATCGATCTTGAACGGGAACGCGGAATTACGATCGCCTCCAAAAACGGCTCGTTTCGCTATCGCGGGTTTAAGATCAACATTATCGATACCCCGGGTCATGCCGACTTTGGCGGACAGGTGGAGCGAGTCCTCAAGATGGCCGATGGAGCCCTTCTTTTGGTCGATGCGAAGGAAGGCCCCATGCCGCAGACCTATTTCGTTTTCAAGAAGGCGTTGGCCCTCGGGTTGCCAATCATCGTGGTGATCAATAAAATCGACAAGCCCGCGGCCCGGCCGCACTGGGCCGTAGACCAGGTATTCGATCTTTTCGTGAAGCACAATGCCCCCGATCACATCCTCGATTTCCCCGTGATCTATGCCTCGGCCAAAGAAGGCTATGCGGTTGAAGACCCCATGGATGTGCCGGATTCGCTGGGACCGCTTTATGAGAAGATCATCAACTGCATTCCATCCCCCAAAGGGGATCCCGAAGCGCCGCTGCAAATGCTGGTGAGTTCCATCGACTATTCCCCGTATATGGGGCGTCTGGGCATCGGCAAGATTACCTCGGGCCGGCTCAATATCAACAAGGATATTGGCGTGGCCTTGCGTGACGGTTCGCTGATTCCGGCGCGGATCACCAAAGTTTTTGAGTTCGTTGGCAATCAGAAAGTCCCTGTTGATATTGCCGGAACCGGTGATATCGTGGCCGTGGCCGGAATGGACGAGGTCACGGTAGGGGTCACCTATACGGATCCGCTGAATCCCATTCCCCTTCCTCCAGTGCAGATCGATCCGCCCACCATTTCCATGAATTTCATTCCCAACGACTCGCCGTTTTCGGGCCGCGAGGGGCGATTCGTCACATCGAGCCATCTCGAAGACCGGCTCTATCGCGAAATCTTGTCGGATGTGGCGCTGACCGTTGAGCACCTGCCGGACATTACCGGATTTAAGGTTTCGGGCAGGGGCGAACTGCATCTCTCGATCCTGATCGAACGGATGCGCCGGGAAGGGTACGAATTTCAAGTGACCCGGCCCCAGGTGATTCTCCGCCACGAAAACGGACAGATGCTTGAACCCTATGAAGAGCTGACGGTGGATGTGGATGAGAAGTATCTGGGAGCGGTGATCGAAAAGCTGGGCCAGCGAAAAGGCCAAATGCAATCCATGACTACCGAAAGCGGCATGGTGCGGCTGATCTATACAATTCCCACACGGGGTTTGCTGGGCTATCGTTCGGAGTTCATGACGGACACCAAGGGAATGGGCACGCTCTATTACATCTATCACGGATACGGTCCGCACGTGGGCGAGATGCGCAATCGCAAGACCGGCGTGATTGTGGCCATGGAGCCTTGCACAACCGTAGGTTTTGCCTTGTGGAATCTGCAGGAGCGGGGCACGCTTTTCTACGGTCCGGGCGAAAATGTTTACCGGGGGGAAATTGTTGGCGAGCACTGTCGCGACAACGATCTAATCGTGAACCCCGGCAAGGGCAAGAAGTTGAGCAACATGCGGGCTTCCGGCTCGGACGAGCACATCCAGCTCACTCCGCCCCGGACCATGGGGCTTGAGGATTGCATCGTCTTCATCAACGAAGATGAACTGGTCGAAATCACGCCCAAAGCGGTCCGGCTGCGCAAGCGCAATTTGCAGGACCTGCGGTATAAGAGGGAAGAATAGACGATCCGCCCCGCGCCCTTTCTTTGATTTTCGACGATCCATTGCCGCAGCCCGCGGACGCCATTTATCGGTTCAGAACGAATCACGTTTCGTAACTTTTCCCACCCACATTTGGCCGGCATACATAGGCGCCGTTGGCAACGCTGGTCGATGGCCATATCAGCCGATTCCTGCCAGGAAAAGATTACCAATCTACTGATCCGGCAGCTGTTTGGCGCGCATCGCAGCGATAATAAAATCCATTACCGCATGTCGATTACCCGGACTATTGAATATCGGAATGAACATTACGGAGAGAAAATCACGGTGGAGGATCTTGCCCGCGTAGTGAATTTCTCGCCATCCCGGTTTTCCCGCGTCTTCAGAGAAGAGACTTCGATGTCGCCCATGGAATACATTATGCAGACTCGGCTCGATTGCGCAAAGCGGATGGTGCGCGGCAACGAAAAAAACGCTCAGTGAAATCGCGCTCGATTGCGGTTTCAACAGTTCATCTTGTTTTTGCCAGTGCTTCACCCGCGCATTCAATATCTCCCCCTCCGACTACCGCAGCGTAAAAACGAAAATTTTTATCGAATATTGAAAGTTTTGCCGTCATCATCCAACGTATATTTGTCAATGCATAGCCGTCTTGGTGATTCGATTCCGATTCATTCACATTCGTTTTGCATAGGAGGTATGGATGAAAACCATGGACGAAATTAGAGAATTCACAAATCAAAATCCGGCCACCTGGGTCGCTACCTCTGTCGGCGATCAACCTCATTTGCGCGCAATGGCGATGTGGTTTGCCGACGCGCGTGGATTCTACTTCCACACCGGCACGCAAAAACGGCTTTCGCAGCAGTTGCAGAACAATCCGAAAGTGGAGCTAGGTTTTTATAGTCCCGGCGACGGCATGGGTTCCATGCAGATGGTACGAATCACCGGAAAAATCGAACAGGTCAACGATGCGACACTCGAAAAGAAGCTGTTTGAGGACCGTCCATGGCTCCATGATGTCTTCAAGGCATATCCGAACGGCAGAATCTTCATCTTCCGGATTGCCCACGGAGAAGCGCAGTACTGGAACCTGGGGCTCAACTGCCGGGAGAAGGATACGCCGCCGATTATGTTTTAGTCTCGGACTGCCGTAACGATTCAGTTATGGGAAACCTCCAGAGCAAAGGTGGCGTTTCTATTTGGTACTCCAAGGACTTCCGCTGTCGGTGGATTACCTTACTATGGCGCATTTTCAAAAGGCATCCTGGCGTCTCCCGGCCGCAAATGCCGCAGGGCTATTTGCGCGCTTACTTCGCCCACCCGTCTTTAGGCTCATTCGGCGGCTTGCCCAGCCGGGTCTGCGTATTGACCGG
>CAYVZU010000026.1:0-34825 GCA_964455935.1 uncultured Fibrobacterota bacterium | reverse complement strand
GTATCCGTTCGGCCGCTGTTCCATCCAGTTCATGGCCTCATTGAGCTGGTCGAACGAGACCGGGTGTGTGAGCAGGCCAAATGGGTCCCAGGATCCAGAGGCGGCCAGGGCAACGGCTTTTCGTATTGCGTGAACAGCGGTTTCTGTCCTGCGTTCATGTGCGTTGACAATCTCGATCCCGCGCCAATTCCATTCTCCCAGGTTTACCTGGCGGAGTCCGTCCTGGTGGAATCCGGCGATGACCAAACGTCCGCTTTCCGCCACCGCTTTGGTCGCCAGATCCAGGGCCGATTGCAGGCCAACGGCTTCGATCACAACCTCGCAACCCTTGCCCGAAGTGAGCTCGGAAATCCGGCGGATTGCCTGTTGCGCGTCGCTGGTTTCGATGGCTTGTTCGGCGCCGCGGCCGCGGGCCAATTCCAAAGCCGCTGGACGACGGGACATCGCGAAGACCCGGCCGCCTGCTTTGCGGACAAGATCAATAACCAAGGCGCCAAGGAATCCAACACCAATGACCGCAACACTTTGGCCGGGAACAATTCCACTGCGTCCTACAATGTTAACGGCGCACCCAAGAGGCTCTCCGGCAACCGGTTTTCCGTTAAGCACGGCCGGCAGAGCGATAATGTCCTCGGACCTGGCCAGATCGTATTCGGCCAGGGCGTTTTGCGAAAGAAAGGTAACGCGTTGGCCAAACTCGAACCCCTTTACGCCGGGTCCCACCGCGTCCACGACGCCCCATCCCTCATGGCCCGGCATGCCGGGGCGCAGAGGATAACCAAACCAGTCGCGTCCCTGCCAAATGGGTAAATTGGACCCGCAGAGACCGCAGCCCTCCAGCCGCATTCGCACCTGGCCGGGCCCGGGTTGAGGAATGGCGACCGACTCGGATCGGAACTGGCGCGGGCCGGCCAGCACGGCGGCTTTCATCATGCGTGGCATACTTCGATCGGTTCCTTTTGCTTTTGCATGTTGGACAAGAGCCAGTGATAGAGCCGGCCAACGCCGTCGGCCACATCAACCTTGGGGGTCCAGCCTGTGACGGAATTGAATGCGGAGGTGTCGGCCACATAATATTTCTGGTCTCCCGGCCTCCATTGCGAAAACGACACGTCCGGTTCGGCGCCGTGCACGGTCCGGATCAGCTTGAGCAATTCGAGCAGGCTGAGACTGTTGGATGGGCCTCCGCCGATGGTAAATGCCTTACCCGCAACATCCCCGATCCGGGCGCGCGCGCAGAGCATGGCTTCGACAAGATCGTCCACGTATAGAAGATCGCGGACCTGCATGCCGTCTCCATACAAAACCAGAGGATCGCCGCGAAGAGTCGAGAGCAGGAAGTGAGCGACCCATCCCTGGTCTTCATTGCCGCATTGATGCGGGCCGTAGATGCAGCTCATCCGGAAAACGACCGCCTGCAATCCAAAGTGGCGGGCATAGTCGAGCACGTATTGGTCGGCGGCGCCTTTGGAGCAGCCATAGGGGCTGAAGAAGGCCAGAGGGTGGTCGGCGCCAACTCCGCGGGCGGCAATTGCGCAATCCGCCGGCTCGTAACGAAGCCCCCGCTGTTTTAGTTCGAGCCGATCCAGCGCGCCAAATACTTTGTTCGTGGATGTATAGAGAAGGGGAGGGGGGGCTGGAAGCCTCCGCAACGCCTCGAGAAGATTCAGGGTTCCGCGAACATTGATCTCGAAGTCCTCCAGCGGATCGCGCAGGCTGGAGGTGACGGCGACCTGGGCCGCGAAATGAAAAACGAAACTGCAACCGGATACCGTCTGTTGCAGCGATTCCCGATCACGAATGTCGTGGACGCTAAGGCGGGCGTTGGGGGAGTAATTGCGGATCCAGTCTGCATTTCGCTCGACCCCGGTCCGTGACAGGTTGTCGTAGAGCACAACCCGTTCGCCCAGATCGAGCAGACGGCGCGCGATGTTGGTCCCGATGAATCCGGCTCCTCCGGTAATGACAATGGGGCCGCGATTGGACGCTGCACCGCCCGGCATGGAGGAAATCACAGCGTCAGTCCCCGCGCGGCAAGTTCCTGATGGGCGACTTCGAAGTGATCCTGGGCAATTTGTCCTTCGAGCCAGGATGTCAGTTCGGTGACGCCTTCCTCCAGAGCGACGCGGGGCTCGTAACCCAGGACGGTCCGGGCCAGAGTGATGTCGGCAAAACAGTGACGGATATCGCCCATCCGGTATTTCCCGGTCTGGACGGGTTCGAGGTGGGGTTTTCCCAGGATCCGGCCCATGGTTTGAGCCAGGGCCACGATTTCATACGCCCGTCCGCTGCCCACGTTGAAAACGTTTCCGGCCGCCTTGTCGCTCTCCAGGACAAGCCGGCAGGCGCGCGCCACGTCGCGTACGCTGACGAAATCACGTTTCTGAAGACCGTCTTCGAAAATCATGGGCGGCTTTTCGTTGAGAAATCGGGACGCGAAGATGGCCAGCACCCCCGTGTAGGGATTGGACAGGGACTGCCGCGTGCCGTAGACGTTGAAAAAGCGAAGGGCCACGGTTGGAATTTTGTACGCCCGGCCGATCATAAGGCACATCTGCTCCTGGTCGAATTTCGACAAGGCATAAACCGATGAGAGATGCGGGGTTTTCGATTCGGGCGTGGCTTCGGGCGCCAGGGGACTGCCGTCCACGTCCTGGAGTTCCCAGATTCCGGATTTGAGTTGTTCCAGCGATCGTCCGCGGTGAATCACCGTACGGCCCGCGGGCGTTCGGCAGAGCCCTTCTCCGTAAATGCTCATGCTGGAGGCGATCACCAGTTTTTCGACCGGGAATTCGAGGAGCGCTTCCAGCAGAACGGCGGTTCCGTAGTTGTTGGTATCGACATAGTGCTCCAGTTCGTACATGCTTTGGCCCACGCCCACGGCCGCGGCAAAATGATACACCGCGTCCACGTGTTCCAGTGCCTTTCGCACCTGGGCCGGGTTGCGAACGTCTCCTTGCAGGAATTCGACCTCCGGCGAAAGATAGTCGGGCTTGCGGCGCGATGCCCCGTGGACCTGGGCGCACAGGCTGTCCAACACGCGGATCTCGTAGCCGTGCGAAAGCAGTTCGTCGGCCAGATGCGAGCCGATGAAACCCGCTCCACCCGTAATCAGAACACGTTTGCGCATAGTTCCATCCTTGCTCGCGTTTTATTCTGCCGCACAGAGCGATCGCGCTTGTGCGCAAGCTCATTCGAGACTCGGTCCGGAGTTCCTGGTTGCTGGCGAAAACAGCAACCCTTGTACCACAAGAAACCGCTATCCGGGCAGCGGCCGCTAATCGCTTGGATCGGCCCTTGGCGGTATGAACGCCGGCGAGCAGTTTCGCTTCTGGAACGGAGTTGGCGAAAATGAAGCCTGCTGTTTATCGGCTCACGGCCTGAAGCCGTTCGCTCCATCGAGGGCTGGGTCCGGTTACCGTGGGATTCTCCGCAAAGGCGCACCACTCGGTGAAGGCGCCTTCATAAACGCGAACACCCGGATGATCAAAGACCATGCGCAGAACCAGGAAAAGGATTGTCGCCTCGCGGCCTGTCCCGCAATAGCAGTATATGTCTTTTGCGTCGAACGCGTTGACCGATTCCAGCGCCTGGCGCATCGCATGCGTGGGGCGGAGCAGCCGCGGATTGGCCGGATCCGTGAGAGCGTCCCAGGGAAGGTTCAGCGCGCCGGGTATATGGCCGGGCCGTTCCCAGACTCCCTGGCCTTCATACCACGAACGGGACCGGGCGTCCAGAACAAGCGCGTCGGGGCGGTCTTTGTTTTGGCGGAACTCGTCGTATTCAATGAAGAAATCCTCGCGCTCGGTTGCTTTGAAGCCTGAGTCGGCAATGGCCGGGAACTTCTTCGTCGTTGGCCGGCCTTCTTCGATCCATTGCTCCAGTCCGCCGTCAAGAATGTAGATCTGCCGGTGTCCGAAGCGCGCAAGGCTGTAGGCGACCATGCACTGCTCCAGCCCGCTGCCATAGCCGGAGAAGGACCCTTTGCTTGTGTAGACAAGAATCGGCACTTGGGCCTGAATTCCCAGGCGGCCAAGCACCGGCTCAATGGACTCCGGAGGCACATAGAAACCCGGAATTCCTTTTTTGGCCACGCGAAGAAGGCCTTCGTCCATATACACTGCGCCCGGGATGTGTTGATCGATATAGTCGTGTATATTGGGCTGCGTGTCGATGATGCGAAGCCCGGGATCGCCCAGACGCTGAGCCAACCATTGGGTGGAAACCCAACAGGCTTCGCCTCGTCCTAAAATGGTTGCGTTCTGCAACGGGTCCTCCTATGCGGTTACGGTCCTATGCGATAGGCGCTTTTCGACCGTATTTTCCGGTCACGAAGATCAGGTAGAGCGCAGCCAATCCAACCAAGGCATAAACGATCCGGCTGACGGTGGACAGAGTTCCAAAAATGGCTGCGACCAAATCGAACCTAAAGAAGCCGACCAGGCCCCAGTTTACTCCGCCTATGATTACCAGGACAAGAGCAAGCCAATCCACACTATTGAGCTTTTTCACGCTTCTCTCCTTTGTTTAAGGTCCCACACGAGGAGCATGGGAGCGCAAAGGGCGTGCCACGAGCGAAGCGCGCATAACGTTTAGCGTGGAAGGAAATGAGAGAAAGGGGATTGATCAGGGAAAGGGATTTGCGTTTCTTATTTCCGCAACGGAGTTGCGGGAATGCGGACGAGCTAAGCTCGTCCGTACAGCCGGGTAAGGGCGCCCAGCTTCTCAAACGATTCGGCGATTGAATCGAGCGATTCGGCACGCCAGCGCCAATTGGGACCCATACTGCCGGGCGTATTCATGCGCGCCTCCTGGGCTAGACCCGTTACGTCCTGGAGAGGAATTATGCAGCGCTCTGAAACCGAGCGCAAGGCCAACCGGATCATCTCCCAATTGATTTCGCTTTCCGGGACCGTCCGCCCCAAATACTCGCAGAAATGTTCCTTCTCCCGTTGCGTGGCTTCGCAGCGGAACCATCCCAGCGTTGTATTGTTATCGTGAGTCCCTGTGTAGACAAGCGACTGGGGTTCGAAGCTGTGGGGAAGGTACGGATGATCGCTGCCGCCGCCAAAGGCGAAAAGAAGCACTTTCATCCCAGGAATGTTGAAGCGCGCCATTACGTCACGAACATCCTTGGTGATTGTGCCCAGGTCTTCGGCAATCAGGCCCTTTAGATTCACCTGCTTTCCCAGGGTTGCAAGGAAGTCGTCCGGTGCGGCGGGCTCCCAATGGCCGTGAATTGCGTTGGGGCTGCCGGCCGGGACTTCCCAGTACGCCACGATGGCCCGGAAATGATCGATGCGGACCAAGTCGAAAAGTTCGAGCGCGTGGCGGATGCGCCGCACCCACCAGTCATAGCGCTGGGATTTGAGCTGTTCCCAATCGTAAACCGGAAATCCCCAGAGCTGACCGGTCGCGCTGTAGTAATCCGGGGGCACGCCGCCCACAAAACGGGGTTTGCGCTTGTCGTCGAGCTTGAACGTGTGGGGATGAGCCCATGCATCGGCGCTGTCATGTCCGACGTAATAGGGAACATCACCCATCATTTGAATGCCGCGGCCGGCTGCTTCGGATTTCAGCGCGGACCATTGCGAGAAGAACAGGTATTGCTCAAAATACTGCCGCTCGATTTCCTCGGCGAACTGCGCGCGTACCAGAGCCAGAGCCGAAGGCGAACGGTCGCGCAATTCGGGCGTCCACTCGAACCAGGCGCGCTCGTCGATCCGGTTCTTGATGGTCATAAAAAGCGCGAAATCCTCCAGCCAGGAGCGATGGCGCTCCACAAACTCCCTTATGGCGTCTTGCCGTTGCGCCCTTTTCCGAAAAGCCTGCGCAAGGATTTCGTTCTTCAGCGGGATCACTTTTTCGTATTCGCAGCAGCTCCGCGAAAGCGGGACAGAAGGCAGGTCGCCGTCAAGGAACCCCTCCAGTTTTAGAAGATCGGGGCTGATCAGAATGGGGTTGCCGGCAAATGCGGAGGTGCTGCTATAGGGTGAAAAGAAAGCGCCGGAGTGGAGGGGGTTCAGCGGAAGGACCTGCCAAAGGGTTTGGCCGGCCCGCGACAGCATGTCGAGAAAGCGCCGGCTTTCCGGGCCCATGTCCCCGATTCCGTACGGTGATGGAAGGGACGTCAGATGCAGGAGAATTCCGCTTTGTCGTTTCACCGGACCAGCCCCGTTAAAAGTGCCACAGGAAAATCCTCTAAAACACGGCCCACTTTCAAGGGATGCTGGCCGGTCAGCAGCTGTCCCGTGAAGGCATTGATCCAGGTTCGCGGAGTCTCCTCCGGGAGCCGGAGCCCGGTCTCGCGCCACACCGATTCTCCCAGGGGTAGGGCGCCCGGTCTGACAAGACGGGTTGTCAACCGGGGTGCAACCACAAGCGCCCACAAAGGTCCGCGCCGTCGCAGAAAAGCGAAAGCGCACTCGGCCAGCGGACCGCAAGCTTCAACCGGAAGAAAATCGCCGACCTCGAACAACTCCGGTATTTCCAGGCGGGTTTTAAGACCGCGGTGCACAACGAACAGTTTGGCGCGGCCGTCCGCCATGTTGGCGAGCATGTCCACGATAAACGTCCCGCGGTCCGTTGCCTCGCGTTGCAGAATGCCGTTGAGATGTCGCTCCCGTTTTGCGAAGTCCACCGGGCGGCGGTTGTCGGGATCTACCAGGCTGAAGTCCCACAATTCGCATCCCTGGTAAAAATCGGCGACGCCGGGGCTGGCGATCTTAATCAGCACCTGCGAAAGAGAGTTGAGCATGCCAAAATGCGCAACCCGCTTCTGGAATTCCAGAAAATCCGGCCAGAACGGATTGTCGTGGGTGCCATCAAGGATCTGCCGCAGAAACCGCACGCAGCCTTCCTCGTATTCGGGATGCGATTTGACCCAACCGGTATGGACCTTGGCTTCGCGCACTGCTTTTACGACGTATGATTCCATTCGCGCCCGAAATGCTGGGACCTCCTGCGCATCGAACGGAAGGGCGCCCACCAGCGTTTGATAGAGGAAGTATTCGTCATTCGAATCCGGTATTGGACCTGTTTGTCCAAGCGGCTTTTTGGGGCGATTGATCCGCATCCACCGGGAAACCCGACGTTCCCACTGCGCGGGGATTTCCGACAGGACGTTAATGCGCGCGCGCACGTCTTCTCCCCGTTTTGTATCGTGTGTGGCCGTGGCGTTGAACGTATGGGGGAAATTCCGTTGCCGCCGGGACAGAAAACCGCAAAAGTCCGCGGGATCAAGACCAAACTCCATAGGGGTCCCGCCCACGTCGTTCATTGAAATCAGCTTATTATAGCAATAGAGAAATGTGTCCTCGAAGGCCTTGGCCATCAGGGGTCCGGTGAACTGCTGGAATTTCATGATGAATTCCGATTGCCAGGGGCCGGACCCGTCGGCCTTGGGCTGTTTGAGGAGATAGGTTCCCACAATTCCGATTTCGTACTCCAGATCGGGATTGCTTTCACGGGCCGCCTGAATCGCGGTCTCCAAAACCTTTTGATCCGCGGGAGAAAAAAGCAGCGGGCTAATGTATGTCCGGTACACTTCGAAATGAACCATGATCTCGGAAATGGCCTGCGCAAGGCTAGGGTGGGTGAGATCGCATGCATAACGCGAACCGGCCGCAATCTTCTCGAACATCCAGGCAAGCTGCTCGATATTTCCGCGCATGTGCCGGCCCAAAAGCAACCGCTTTTTATCGGCCAGAACCAGACGGTAGGGCAAAAGCGGACCGACCAGACGTGAATAGGCTTTCACCATGGCGGTGTCGTTGCTTCTGTCGAGGAAAAGACCATTTAGCGCATTCAGGAAATCATAACCGGTTGTGCCCTGAACCGGCCAGGCCGGAAGCGTTTCGCCGGCCGCGAGGATCTTCTCCACCACAATAAGGCGGTCCCCGGCTTGCTCCCGAAGCCAGCGCAGATAAAGTGCGGGATCGTGAAGACCATCGATATGATCGATGCGCAATCCGGCGATGCGGCCCGTTTTGAGTTTTCGCAGCAATAGCCGGTGAATCGTGTCGAACACCGCGCGATCTTCGCAGCGCAACGAGATCAGATCGTTGATCGCAAAGAAGCGGCGGTAATTGATCTCGTCGGCCGCCGTCTTCCAGAATGCAAGTCGAAAGTGCTGATTGCGAAGAAGCTGGTCGAGCAGGGATAAGCTGGCCGGATCGCCAGGCGTTCCGTTCATCTCCCGGGTGAGTTGCCGCAATTCGGCTTGCCCGCCCATCCGCACCAAATCCTGCATTAGTTCCGGCGTCGGACCGCTTTCGAACCCATCGGCCAGGATCTCCAGATTTCGCCGCAACTCGTTGTTTGTTTTTCCGCATTCGCGCGCGAAGTGCCGAATGAGTTCGGGGTAGCCGTTGATGCGGAGGGGATATCGCTGCCGGTAATAGGAAAACCCGAGTCCGCGGGAATCCCACACGAAGCGAATCTCGCCCCGGTCCAGGGCGTGCGCATAGAACGAGCCCAGAAATGGCGCCAGAATGCGGTTCTGCAACCGGAGTTCATAGGGGTTCCAGTCGATGTCGAAGAAATCGGCGTATGGCGAACTCCGGCCTTTTTCCAAAACATCCATGATCAATGCATTATCCGAGTCATAAGCCATGTGGTTGGGGACAAAGTCCTGGATCCATTGCAGACCCAGTTTCAGGGCCAATCCGCAAACGGAATCGAAATCTTCTTCGCCGCCCAGCTCGGGATTGATGCAATTGTGGTTGAGGATATCGTAACCGTGCAGACTCCCGGGGCGGGCCATGAAGACCGGCGAGGCGTAGATATGGCTGATCCCCAGTTTCGCAAGATAGGGGAGAATTGCCATGGCATCACGAAAGGCGAATCCCTTGTGAAACTGCAGGCGGTATGTGGCGCGGGGAATCTGCATACGGTGAATCATCCTGCAAGGCACAATTTGCGCGGTGTTCCGCCGCAGGCATTCGGGTCCGATTCTCGTTTGGCCCGGAATATGGGTATGGAACACTCCCAATGGTTCACGGCGCCTCCGGGCCCGGTCCGTTTGTGGATTGTTCCGGCGGAATTGTAGATAAGACATGCCCGATACCCAAAATGGGAACCAGGACCCAGTCGGGCCGGTGCCGAAGTTCATATCCCAATTCGTAAACCGCCTTTTCCAGAAGGAACGCCCGTAAGAGCGTGTGTTTCTGCCGGGGTTCCGACGGAATTAGAACGGAATCGGTGAAATAGTTGAAATAGGCATCCAGATATGCGCGGGTAATAATCCGCAGCCAGGGCCTGACCCATGGCTGTAGGCGCGCCTGGTCCTGCGGACGAAACAACTCCTGCATCCAAAGCACCGCGTGAATAACGTAATGAAACGAACGGATCATGCCCGCGACGTCTTTGAGCGGCGAAGCCTTGATGCGGCGTTCGGCCAGCGGCCGTTCGGGCTCGCCCTCGAAGTCGATCAGAAAGAAATCCTGGCCGGTGAATAGGGCCTGGTGAAGATGAAAATCGCCATGGACGCGGATCTTTTGGCCGGCTGTAGCGGATGTGGTCAAAACACGGAGCGCCTCGAGAATGGCGCCTTCCCGATCGAGCAAGGAGGAAGCCGCCCGGGCGGCGGGCTCGGGCATATTAGGGCAGGCCTGTCGAAGCCGTCCCAGCGTGCGGCGTGTCATGGACTGCATGGATTGAAGAAGCGCCCTTCGGTAGAGTCCCGTCATTGGCTCCGGGGAGAATTCAGGGCCGGGCAGTTCGGACATCGCTTCATGGAGTTGCGCGGTGCGCAAACCCAGAAGCGAGATCTTATCCAAAAACATTTTGCCGACCAGGTCCATTTCCCCCGGGGTCAAAGGCGCTACGTCAAGCAATGGGGCCGCCGCGGGTGCAGGCGGGGGCACGGTGGAGTTTTGCAGCACGGATTCCAGGAAGCGGCGGACGTGACCCGCGGCGAAATCCCACGCCGATTCGGCCGGATGGATGTAGCGATGAAGCACTGCCACGGTCAAAGGGCCGGCCGCCAGCCGCCGGTATTCCAGCGCTCCCAGCCAGTCGGGTACCCGCACGGAATCGGAGCGCCGCAGCAAACGCGAAATTTCCAGCTCGGGATTAAGACCTTCGTCCAGGCGCCGGTATAGCTTGAGAATGAAGTCGGTACCGTATACGGCCAGTGTATTGCTTTGCGCGGCAGGAATTATGCGGGATGGAAGACGATGCTGCCGATTGGCGATGTCGGCCGAGCCGGGACCAGGCAGCGCCACGAGAAAGCCCTGGCTGCCCTTTTTTGTGCGTCGCGAGCCGATGAAGTCAAGAAGAGTTTGCTGGAATTCTTCCAAAAAAGCCGCGTCAAGCAGAAGGCCCTCGCCGTCACGCGTTGCGAGTCGGGCAATCAGGCATTCGGGCGGCACCTCGCTGTCTTCCGGATGGGGTCCGGATGCAACAAATGCAAGCGGGACCGAGTAGAAGTCGGGAAATCCCTCCGCATAATTCACCAAAACCAGCACCAGAAGAAACTCATTCGGGGTCCGGCCAAGCGGAATTGAGTCTGCCACGGAAACACTTCGGATGGAACGATCTTTGGACCAGAACCAGGCGCTCCGCCGCAAATACCTGGGAAGAATTTCCGATTCCATCAGGTCGCGCGCGCCTCCCTCAATCAAGTCCCGCCAGGAGCCTTCGAGTGCATATTGCGAAGCAAGCCGGTCCGCCGCCATACTGGGTTCGGGGGGCTTGTGGAGAACCAGGCAATAGTAGCCGTAGGAACCCAGAAGCATCCGGTATGGCTGCATCGTGATTACCGGCAAATGGCTCTGCCCAAAGATCTCTTCGGGAACGCGGCCGGCCCAGGCATTCAGATCCAAACCCGTCAATTGGGCCGAACCCGAAAGATTGACGACCACCACGATAATTTCTTCGTCCAGACGGCGGGCGAAGGCAAACACTTTCATGTTGTCGCCTGCGAGGATCTCGAAGTCGCCGGCCGCCAGACAGCGGAACCGCTTGCGCATGGCGATGCCCCGCCGAGTCCACCATAAAAGAGAGGAAATGTTGCGCTCCTGCGTTTCGACATTCACGGTCTGGTAATGATACTCGGGATCAATGACGACGGGCAGGTACAGCTGCAAGGGATTGGCGCAGGAAAACCCGGCGTTGCGGTCCGGGCTCCACTGCATGGGAGTGCGGACCCCGCCACGGTCTCCAAGGAAGTAGTTGTCCCCCATTCCAATTTCATCGCCATAGTAGAGAATGGGAGTCCCTGGCAGGGACAGGAGAAGAATATTCATTAGCTCCATTTTGCGCCGGTCATTGCCCAGCAGCGGCGCCAGCCGGCGGCGAATTCCCACGTTGATTTTCGTACGCGGGTCGTGCGCGTAGGCGCGCAACAGGGTCTCCATTTCTTCGTCGGTGACCATCTCCAGTGTTAATTCGTCATGATTTCGCAGGAAAATGGCCCACCGGCAGTCGGCCGGGATGGAAGGGGTTGAAGCCAGAATGTCCATGATGGGAAAGGCGTCTTCGGTCTGGAGGGAGAGAAAGAGTCGGGGCATGAGCGGGAAATGAAAGGCCATGTGGCATTCGTCACCCGCGCCGAAATAGGCCGCGGCCTCTTCGGGCCATTGGTTGGCTTCGGCCAGGAGAATCCGGCCCGGATGGTGATTGTCGACATGGCGGCGCAGTTCGCGCAGGAATGCGTGTGTCTCGGGCAAATTTTCGCACGAGGTGCCCTCGCGTTCAAACAAGTAGGGGACGGCGTCCAGGCGAAGGCCATCGACACCTAGGCCGAACCAGAAGTCGATCACGCGCAGAAGTGCCCGACGCACCGGAGGGTGATCGAAGTTGAGATCGGCCTGGTGGGAATAGAACCGATGCCAATAGTACGCTTTGGCCACCGGGTCCCATGCCCAATTGGAATTTTCAAAGTCCCGAAAAATGATGCGCGTGTCACGGTACCGTTCGGGCGTGTCGCTCCAGACGTAGAATTTGCGGAATGCCGATTGCGGGGACGAAGAACGAGCGCGTTGAAACCAGGGGTGGATTATGGAGGTGTGGTTCAGCACCAGTTCCGTCAGGACCCGAAGGCCCCGGGCATGGGCTTCCCGCAGGAACCGACGAAAGTCGCGCATGGTGCCGTAGTCCGGATGAATGCCGAAAAAATCGGCAATATCGTAACCGTCATCGCGGAGCGGAGAGGGATAAAACGGCAGGAGCCAGAGCGCGGTGATGCCAAGACCGGCCAGATAATCGAGCTTCTGGATTAACCCTTCAAAATCGCCGACCCCGTCGCCGTTGGCGTCGTGAAAGGCCCGGACGTGCAACTCGTAGAAAACGGCATCGCGGCCCCAGTTCTCAGGCGCAAGATTTTGCGGCATTGGGGCTTGGGTTGGGCTTAGGAGAAAGGGGTTCGCATCGGGATCAGCGGTTCAGTATCGGATCCGTTTCCCCAAGCAGTCCATCTCCGGATATTGCAGCAACTGACGTCAAGCTCGAAAGCGCAGGGGCGGAGGCTTTTTCGGCTGGCTCCCGGTCCCTTTCTTTTTCGCAACTACTCAGGCCTGCAATGAAAGAATGCGCCCGCACATCCTGAGCTTGTCGAAGGACGGGAGACATGCTTCGACTGGCTCAGTATGAGCAATTACCATGGACAGGAACACCTGAGTCGTTACCCCTTTTTCAACCATTCACAATCCGTCCGCCGTTGGGATGCAGAACCTGGCCCGTCATGTATGAGGCGCTGTCCCCGGCCAGAAAAACATAACAGGGAGCGACTTCATCGGGTTGGCCCGCGCGTCCCATGGGGGTATTTCCGCCAAACGAGGCGACTTTTTCCGCGGCAAAGGACGCGGGAATAAGAGGGGTCCAGATGGGGCCGGGAGCAACCGCATTGACGCGAATCTTTCGCCGGGCCAGGTTCAAGGCCAGGGATCGCGTAAACGAAACAATGGCCCCTTTTGTTGATGAGTAGTCGATCAGGCTTGAGTTCCCCTCATAGGCGGTCACGGAGGTGGTATTGATGATGGCGGCTCCCGCTTTCAAGCAGGGAAGCGCCGCGCGAGTCAGGTAGAAGTAGGCAAAAATGTTCGTGCGGAATACGCGGTGAAGCTGCTCGTCGCTCAACTCCGTCAGGTCGTCGATCGGGTGTTGTTCGGCGGCGTTGTTGACCAGAATATCGATTCGGCCGTAGCGGGCAAGAGTTTTCTCGACGCAGCTTGCGCAGAAGGCGCTTTCTCCCACATCTCCCGAGATCAGGATGCAGGCGCGCTTTTCATTCTCCACAAGCCGTTTTGTTTCCTGCGCGTCCTTTTCCTCATTCAGGTAAACGATGGCAATGTCGGCGCCCTCCTTGGCGAAAGCGACGCATACGGCCCGGCCAATGCCGCTGTCGCCGCCCGTGACCAGGGCGACGCGTCCCTCCAGTTTTCCACATCCGCGGTAGTGCAGGCCTTCCGCTTCGGGAACCGGATTCATCAGGGTCTCCTGGCCGGGTTGTTTTGGCTGGTGCTGTGGAGGCTGCAGCGATCCGGTTTGCGCGGTTGTCTCTGAAGGGCGGGCCTTTTGACCGATGTGGTGCAAAGAAAGAATAGCCGAGAACGAGATGATGTTTTCACCGTTGCCGCTGGACGGATCCGGGCCGGCAGAATCGGCACGTCCGTATCTGCGCCAGGATGGTTGCGGGAATTCGTTGCTTTGTTCTTCCATTCTTTTCCCTCGCTGGTTCGCGTCATGAAACGGGTGGTAAATGCGTCGTTTGCAAGTCTTATGCCAGAGGCGGAGTGCCATGGCGCCCGTTCAGGATCCACTTATGCGATCAACCGCTTTCTCCCCGGACGCGCTTTCGATTTCTGTTTGCCTTTTGGCCGGCAGTTCTCAAGCGCAAGAATCCGGCTCCGCAAAAGCGTGGAAATCCGGCTGATGGTTTCGGAGAACCGCCTTCCATCGTCATCATCGCCCAGCATCTCCGAAGCCATTTTGCAGTAGCCCAGACGATAGGCAAGGTAGGCGGTTTCATAGAAGAGAAGATGCTGTCTGTCGACGGTTTCGGAAGTTACGCTTTTGACTTTGGCAACCAGCTGCCGGCGTTGCGCCCCACTCCAGGAAAACTCGGTGCAGAGACCGGCAAAATCCCAAAGCACATTCTGGCATCCCGGAAAAAAGTGATCCGCGTGGTGCTCGACCCCGTCGGTCTTGATCAATCCTTTCGGAGTCCGGATCCATTCGTGCGGAGACATCCGGCCGTCAATGGCAGTGGCGTTGTAGCGCTCGAAGGGATTCTCGTCTGCAAGCAGGCGGCCCGCGCGCCCGGCCCAGACGGCTCCCAGGCCTTCCCGCGTGTTTTCGAGAATCATTTCGGCTGTTTCCGTACGGGTGTGTTCCTGAACAGCCGGAAAATTTCGGCGAAGAAAGTCGAGGTAGCCAATGGCTGTGTCCATTAGCTCTCCGTCCGCCGAACTCGTTTCAAGCGGCCGCCCCGGCATGAATTCGCTGATGACAAATCCGTTTTGGAACTCCAGACATGGCGGAGCGAAACCGGACCGGCCCAACTGGGATGCGCGTTCATACAGGGGTTTGCCGTAGAAACCGATGCCGGCGAATTTGGCCAGGCGCGCCGTTGTCCCTTTTGTTTGAACAAGGATGGAGAGCCTTTGGATTGGAACTTCCGCCTCCATCCCGGACAGGCAAAGGTACTTGCGCCGCTCGAAGCTGCGCTGAACCGGAGGACCATTCGCTCCCGGGTACAAAAGACCTCTCCAGCCCCCTGCCGAAACGTCCAGGAGCTTTTCGCAATCGAGAATCCCGGCCAAACGGCCGCTGCGGATCCACACTTGGTCGAAGGACACCACGAATTTGCGATACCGGCGCCAGCGGTCGCGTGAGAAGGCCGAAGACAGATTGGCCGGGTCCGGCTCCCAACTGGGGAGGAATACAATCCGGTCGTCCGGAATTCCCTGATCGGCCAGACTCTGGGCCACCGAGCAAAACGAGCTGCCGCTTAGGCCGGGTCCTTCGTCGATGACAACAAACAGGGCGGATTGTTGCGCGTGCCATTGAATCCGAAGCGAGTCGGCGATCTTCAGAAACCGCTCAAACGGATGACCGCGGGGCCGGACCGTAAAAGCCTCGGCCTCGCAGCCAAGAATCCTCAATTGACCACATACCGCGGCAGACAGGCTTGTGCCGATCGATCGGATTCCCACGCAGACCGCGCGATCGGGCCTGATCGCCGCAAAAAGCTCCTTGGCCGCTTCGGCGTACATCTCGGGGTAAAACCCGTAGTAAGCATAGCCTTCGGGAATGCGCGTCCGGTCGAATGCGCATAACGGCTGCCGGCTTAAAAGCCGCAGTTCATTGGCAAACCGGGACGCCTGTTGAGCCACACCCAAGGCGTTTTGGCGCCAGGAATCGCAGAATATCCCTCCTGTCAGCACCGCAAGCCTTCGAAGCAAAGCAATGCGGGGGCCGTGCTCGTCGCGGTGCCGGCAGAGCCGGTCGGTCCAGGCTGTCTCCAGTTCCCCGTAGCGCATAAGCAGGTCCCGCGCGGCCTCCTGGTCCAGGGGAAATTTCACCAAACGCATGGCCAGGCGGTTGATTTCGGCCAAACCTTGCGCCGGAGTGTACGGCCGGGTGTGGTCGCGAAAAACGATCATCCTACGCCAACTGCGAAGTTTGGGGGCCTCCCATTCGCTCGGATGGAGGTTTGCCGGTGCGGCCGTCCCAGATGCGGACAGTATAGTTGGTCTGGTCCAGCGCGCCCCAGCGATACTTGTACGTTTCCTGGCCGCGCAGAAAGTCGACATGCCTGGCGCCGTTTCGCACGGCATCGGCAATGACCTGAAAATTGAGAACCGATCCAGGGCTGTAATTCTGGAAGGCCGGGTCGAATCCCCCCAGATAACAATACAGCCGCCGATTCCGGATCATCCCATAGAATGCCGCAATGGGATGGTCGTCCAGCGTCAGAAGATCGAGGCGCAGAAGGCCGGCCCCTGCCATCTCGCCGGCGGTTTGCCGATGAAAGTCGCGAATCATGTGAGAATCCAAAACTCCAGGCTGGCCGCGGTGCGCCCAGGCCGCACGATGGAGCCGGAAGAAATGGGCCATGAATTCCGGCGCGTTCTGCGCATCGGCTTTACGCATGTGAACCCGGCCTTTTTTGTCGAGCTTGCGTGCTCCGCTTAGAATGCTTTTACGATGTTCTTCGGCAAGGCCGGCCCAATATGCGTCAAACGGCTTGTTTTCCGGCAACGAAACAACCGGACAAAATCCCGAAATACCGATCTCATTCTCCAAACCGCCGGGGAGGCTGGCCTTGAGCAAGGGCGAGCCGGACCGCAGGTCCATCAATTCGCAAAGATCCCACTCGTTTTGCAGGATTTGCAGATGCTCCAAAATCAGGCTCGATCCGAGGATCTCGAATCCGGGTTCCGCGATGACATCCAGATAGTCCGAAATCCCGGCCCCCAGAAAAGTCAGCACCCGGATTCCCGATTTCTGGTGATAGATGAATAAGGGCGCCAAGGCCATGAGCCGCTGGCTGGCATAAACGGCCAGACAGCAGAGCGAATCATTGCCGAAAACGCGCCACCAGGGAATCGCCCACTCGGGGTACTGGAACGGTGTGGAGTCGGGGGCGTGGTCGCAGAGGGTGTGCCAGTCGCGGCTCAGCTTCACGAGTTCGTCAAGGCTGCGGATCTCCACAACTCGGGGCTTGCGTCCTTCCATATTCATGATCCTTGGGTCCTGGCTGTAGGCTCCAGAATGCGCCGGTACAAATCGAAATACTCCGCAATCATGGTCTCGACCGAAAAACGCCGGGCCGCGGTCGTCCGGCACAATTCCGGATCGATTGCGCCGGCCGCCGAAATGGCCCGGGCCATCTCGGCTTCGCTTTGCACCAGAAATCCGGTTTTTTCGTGCTCGACAATTTCGCTCAAGGCGCCGGATGGGAAGGCCACCACCGGCGTACCGCAGGCCAAGGCTTCCATGGCCACCAGCGAGCTGGTTTCGGGCGCCTGGCTCGAAACGAGCAGGCAGCGTGCCGCCGACAGCAACGCCCGCTTGCGCTCGGGGCCCACCGGCCCAATGAATCTGTATTGCCGGCCGTCCAGGCGCGGAACGATCTCCCGCTGAAAGTACTCCAGGTGCTCCGGATAGGCAAAGACGCGCCCCGCCAGAACCAGGGGAACGCCTGCTTGGCGGGCCGCATCCAGCGAAACATGGAACGCTTTTTCCGGACAAATCCGGCCCAGAGCCAGCACGAAGTCCCGCTTGCGCAGGCCTAGGTCGCGTCGTCCGATTGCGACTCCGTTCTCGATCACATGGCAGCCGCCGGGCAACAAGGCCGCGCTGGATTTTCGCTGCCAATCGGACACGCAGTTGAAATGGGTATCGGGCCGGTCCGTGCGCAGGACACGCGGATCATACCAGGAAACCGGCAAATGCAGCGTGATCAGAACCGGTACTCCGGGCCTGGGCAGGTACCGGCCAAAATCCAGACCGTGCATATGAACAAGGTCCACCTTCCATCGGCGCAATCCCTCCTCCACGGTTTCGCAATGGTTTTCTCGTGCCCTGGCAATGGCCTGCTCGTTTAAGACCGAATGGGGAAGGGGGCTTGCAAGCAGAATTCCCTCGGTCTCCGAGCCCTCGCAGGCCACAACCAAGGACTGATGGCCCGCGGCTGTCAGCCCGGAATCCAATGCCGCCAGGATCTGTTCGGCGCCTCCCGCGGTATCGGGCCGCACGGGCGCCAGCGGGTAAGCAACGCTCAGAATCGTCCATCGCACAGAACATTCTCCGCCGTTTCCAATGGTCGTGTCAGGCCGCGTATTGCGCAACCATCTTTTCGCAGAATGAAGCGTAATCCTCAAACTGCCTGGGTGGGCTGGTATGGTGGGGCACCCGGCCCAGGGACTCGGGCGTGAAGCAGAATGTCAGGGTGACCTCAAATTCCTTCAGGGCATTCATTTGCCGGTCGAACCATTGTTGCGCATTAGGCCGGAAGCTGTCGGCCCAACTCAAACCCGTCCGTACGTGGCGCACTCCAAGCCGACGCAGCCAGCGCACGGCGTCGTCAAGACGCGGATCTTCGAAATGAAACCATTGACAGATGCCAAGGGCCGGAGTGAATTGGGAGAACAGGGAGAGTGCTTTCTTTGGGGTTCCGTCCTCGCGCAGCAGGCCCATGTAAAAATGCCGATAGTACGCCGAACCCTCGGCTTCACGGTGACGGGTGGTTGCCGGCCAGGCTTTGGGCAAATCGTAGAGGCTGTACCAGTGGATTCTTTGTACGCGGTCCACGAGCAATTCGGCTGATCGGCGCAGTCCAAACTCCTGGACTTCCTCGGCCCCAAAACTCGATACGCCAACTTCGGAAATCCAAATGGGTAAACGAGTTACGGATTGAATCTCATTTAGTTTCTCGGGCCATTCGTGGATGGTCCAGTGGTTCCAATCGAGCGGGAACCCGTGTACGGCGACAACATCCAGCAGTTCAAGGACGCCCTTTTGATCCATGTTGCGAATAAACTGGGGATCGATGGGCGAGATGCCGCCCAGGCAAAGTCGAAGTCGCGGATTCCGGCTTCGTACGGCCTTGGCCGCGAGTTTTACCATTTCCGCGTACAACGACCAATCCGTGTCAAGCGTGAAATCCCAGTGCGAAAGATTGTTGGGCTCGTTCCAGAGCATGACCGCTTCAACCATGGCGTTCCCCTTCGACGCCGGATGGAGCCCGGCTTAGCAGACGGATGGCCTCGCGATAGCCGTTTAGGGTTCCCACATCGACATACGAGGTGCCGGCCTGGATCCCAACGGCTTCTCCGCGGGCCTCCAGGTAGGCGTTGACGAGAGTCCCAAAGTACTCGTCGCGGCGGTCTCGGCCCGACCACAACGAATGGAGGTTGCGGTACACGCGCGCGGGCAGCTTGAAGGCGCCCCAGATCCAGTTGGAATCCGGTGCCGGATGTTTGACCTGAATACGCTGCACGCGGCCGTCCGCATCCGTGACCACGGCGTCATAAAAAGCCGGCTTTTCGACCGGGAACAATAGAAACGACAGGCAGTGTTGCGGAAGAACACGCAGGCCATCCTCGGGAAACCAGACCGTGTCGGGGAGGCCGACCGTTACCACGGCATCGTCGGGTATCAGCGGAAGCGGCCGGAACAAGGCATCGCACAAACCCAGTGGTTGCGGCTGTACCGTGTAAGACACATGGGCCCCCGCCACCTCGCCTCCATAGTAAGAAAGGATGTCCGATTTTCCCGGCGCGATGACCACATTGATGCGCGAAACGCCGGCCCGGATCATGCGGTGCACCAGATATTCGCTCACGGCGCGCGGCCGTTCGCGGCCGTCGTCCATTTGGCTGCCGACCGGCAAAAGCTCCTTCGAAAATGCCAGAGGCTGGATCCGTGTTCCCATGCCCGCGGCCGGAATAATGCCCCAAAGAGCGGATTGGCTCATAGGGCCCCATGCCGGTCGGATGCCGCGGGCGGCCTAGCCATTGTGACCTGATGGAGAAGGGTTTCGAGTTCGGCGGCGCGCTGTTGGGCCGTGTGGTTCTCCAGCGCGCGTTTGCGCGCGGCCCGTGCGATCTCCTGGCGCTGCTGCGGGCCCATTGACAAAGCGGCCACTACATCCTCCGTCGTGCGGACCTTCACGATTTCAAGGGGAGGCCGGAAGAACTGCTCGAGCCCCTCCCATTCATCGGTGAGAATCGGCGAACCGCATGCCGCAGCCTCGAACAGGCGGCCCGAGGGGCAGAATCCCATTTCGGCCATGGTTCCCCGGGTGAGATTGAGACTCCATTGCGAGGCGCTGTAGAACGCGGCGTGATCCGGCGGGGGTACATGCTGGATATAGAAAAGATTGGTTGTCCATGGAAAATGGCCGGGGTATTGGGCGCCCGCAATTCGAAACAGCTTGTGCGGAAGCCTGCGCGCGGGATCGACAAGAAACCGGCACAGGGCTTCGTGCCGGTCCGCCGAATAGGTCCCCAGGAATGACAGGTCCGAGCGGTACCGGTTCGTTGGCCGGGCCGGTTTATGGACCTCGGGATCCACGCTGCCGTATAAAGCGGCCACGCGGCGCGCCCCCAGGCGGTCCCGCAGGGCCGAAAGCGCGCGGCCGCCCGTGAAGCTCAATACCAGGTCGAAGTCCTTGAGTCCCTCGGGACCAATGTAGGCGGGGCTCTTGCCGGATTCCAGCGACTTGAGGGTGACCGGCGTGTCCATGTCGTAGAAAATTTTTGCCCTCACCGGCGAGTCCATGATCTGGCGGGTGGCGGCAATGGAATCGGGGCAGAACGAGGTGACAATGGCCGCATCGGCCTCGGCCAAATGAAAACGCGCGGTCCCAGAAACCGCGTCCCAGTCCGGATAGAGAACCAGTTCCAGTTCGGGTGCTCCGGGAAAATCGCGGTGAGCCGCATAATAGGGGACGTCTCTTTCGAAAAACACCACGCGATGGCCCAGCACACTGAGCGCGCGAACAAGGCCCCGCCAGAGCGTCGCATGTCCGTTTCCCCACGAGGAACTGATTGCAAGGCCAAAGACGACGATCTTCATACAGGGCCTTTCGCCCCGCGGTCCAGCCCGGCTGCGCACCGCATTTCCTCGGCCGGTTCCTTTCTGGATGCCGCGTTGATGCCGGTGCAGAGATAGATTTCATGATCGATCCTCTCCACAAACCTAAATCCGCTCGACCGAAGCAAGGCCCCAACGCCGGCGTGGTTGGGTGCCCACCAGTTGGTCGAATCGCCGGCCAGAGAATGTTCGATAAATGCCATTCGGGGCCAGCCGGGACGGTTAAGCAGTTCGCGTTGGGCCAGATCCAGATTCTCCGGCGGCGCAAAAACCTCCTCGCCGGGCATGGTCAGGGTCTGAAACAGGAGAAGTTTGCCGGTCTTTTCGGTGACGATATCCAATGCCAGAAGCGGGTAACGCAGATGATAGAAAAGTCCCATGAAGGCCACCAGATCGTACTGTTCGGCGACCCCTGCCAGTTCGTAAACCGAGAGGCGCCGGAGCGAGACGCGTTTCTCCAGCCCCAGCCGCTTTGCCGCCCAGGCCGCCTGCTCCAGATAGTGCGGGTCCAGGTCTATGCCGGTCACGCAGGCACCCCGGCGCGCAAATTCGAAGCAATAGTAGCCCGCATTGCATCCAATGTCCAGAACATTCCAGCCGGTCATGTCGGCCGGCAGGTGTGGTGCAATCCGGTTCCATTTAAATGCGGGAAAATCGCCCAGCGGATGATTCGGGGCGGTCTGCACGCCATCGGGAAGATGAACATTGTGAAACCACGGACCCAAACGCGCAATCTCTTGCTCCACCGGGCTCCTGGGATTCGAGATCTGTGCCTCCAGGGTGGTGTTTACCATAAATAGTCGCCGGTTGTGAGTCGTGAGTCAAAACCCAAGTCTAAGGCAAGGAGTCATCGGTTGCCGGTCAAAAACTAAGCTCACGGCGCTCACGACTCATCAGGCCCCCCAGTAATTATGGATTTGGGCAGCCCATTCCGGGTCGGACATATTGGGCCACTGATCCGGTTCAAAACCGGGGGCGGCCGTGAGCTTTTCGCGGCTGGCATTGAGAACGAAACACCGCGCGTCCTCGTCCATCGACAAAATGCTCAGGGGAACGGCGAAAAGCCGTTCGCCGATTCCAAAGACACCTTCGAAAGACAGAATCGCATAATTGACCTTTCCCGTCAGCAAATCAATTATGAAGTCCTCAATCTCGCCCAGGTTGTCGCCGCTATTGTTGATGACGTCATCGCCGATCATGGTGGTCGCCGAGAATACCCGTTGCGATAGAGCATCGGTATCGGTCATGGTACGCCCCTTTCCCAACTGATGATTGTGTGCGCAAAATCCACGCCGTTGCGCGGCGCGAGGTTGAATTTCGGATCGCAGACGAGGAACCCAATGCCGAGGCCGACATTTCGCATTCTCCGGACCAAAGTTCAGCCCAGAAGAATCCGTTCCACTTCGGCCGCACGATGGGCATACGTGTGCTGTGCTTGCACGCGTTTAAAAGCGCGCTTGCCGATTTGATAGGCTCGTTTGTACGTCAACTTCTTCAGAAGCCGCGCCACTTGGGCGCCGTCCTCGGCTACGAGACACTCGCGATCGGGCTCCAGGAACGCTTCGATCCCTTCCCAGGCATCGGTGATGATGCAGGCGCCGGCACCGGCCGCCTCAAAAACGCGCGTGGCCGGAGAGAAACCATTGCGCGCCATGCTGGAGCGATTCACATTCAATACGGCTTTTGGAGTGGAATTGAATGCGTTGTGATCGCGGGTGTAAACGTGGCCGATATAGCGGACATTGTTCAAGGCCGGAATATTCGCGTCCCATCCGCTCCCGCCCAGAATGAATCGCGCTTTGGGGATCAATTGAGCCGCTCGAAAAAAAAATTCGGACACGCGGGCCTCGCGGTCCGGAAGCCGGTTTCCCAAAAATCCAAGAGTCGCTTCATACTCCGGCTTGGGCGCGACCGGGTAATGGGTCAAAGGATCCAGGGCGTTGTAGATGGGGATGCATTGTCGCGCCCCTATTGCTTTATAGCGGTTCACCACGGGATCTCCGCCACCATAGGTCAGAATGAAATCGTAATTCGAAACGAGTTGGCGGAGCGGATCCGACAAGTTCGTTTCCATCTTCTCCAAAGTTGCCGGGGCGTCCACGTCCCAAAATGCCACCCGGCGCAAATCGCTCCGCATATCCAAGACCGCTTTTTCCAGCAATTCGTCAAAGACGCCTACCCCGCTGGTCTTGACCAGGATGTCGAAGTCTTTGGCTCCTTGCACGATATCGAGTGCTTCCTTCTCTGTGCGGGCTTGGTACACCACACTTCGGGCGTAGTCCGGCTCGGCGATATCGCGGTGCTGCTGGCGCTCAAACGCGTCGGGTTCGTAAAATGTAATTCTGTGGCCGCGTCCGCTTAGAGCGCGGATCAAACCGCGGTAATAGGTGGCTGCTCCATTCCAATACGCTGATAAGAGAGAGGAGCCAAAAAAGGCAATTCGCAGGCTGGTGCTTTGATTCATGCGTTGGGTAAAAAAGATCTATGGAAAAGCGGCGCATTGGGCTTCGTCTTTTTCCCGAACCGGCACGTTTATGCCGGTTCGGGAACGAGAAGCCATGTTTCTCTTCAAGCTATTGATTCGGCGTATCCCAATTTGGGGTGCCGTCACCGGTATCCCGCAACCCGGCTTCTTTTCCGTTGGCCTTGATCCAGGAGGCCAGAATCGTGGGTTTCCCATCGTACATGACGCGGGAGCCTTTCACCTCAACTTTTCGCTGGGGCTTCAATGTGACTTGCTGCTCCTGCAGGTATGACGCGGGCGCCAGGTGAACCGACACGGTTCCGGTGTCGGTCTTTACCGTGATCCGGACCAATTGCACCATATCGGTTGCCGGGGTGATCGAGTCGATTTTGGTAATCGATCCCTTAATGGTTTCTTCGGTCGATGGATCATACATCTGCTGATAGGCGCCCGAACTCATGGTGCTGCCGTTCATCCCTCCATTGCCACCCATTTTACCTTTCTTCTTCGAACCGGTGGCGGAGGCCCCCGTTGCCAAAACCAGAAGACCAATTGACACGACTTTCAGAATTCTCCTTGCACTCATCCGTTCCTCCATTGTTTGGTTTCATCCTGCGCCGCAGCGCAGGATTTGTTTATGAATGGGAAGCAAAAACCAGACCGCCGGGATTCCTTCTGAACCAGGGCGGTCATTCTTTCATTTTCATATCCGTTCGCTTATCTAGGCGTATTGGGCGTGATGGTATCCTGGGCCGGCGCTGGAATCGTATCCGTTCCATTTGGAGAGACGTTTTGCGAATCCGGTTCCGGGGTTCCATCTTTTGGGTATGGCTCCCCGTTGAGTGTATCACCGTTTTCCGGCCAGGTTGTGTCCGCCTCTCCGTTAGGGCAAGGGCAGGGACAAGGCAGGGCTGCTCCACCGGTATCGGTCATCGCCCCGTCTCCGGCAGTGTCGGCCTGATCGGGTTGCGTCATTGTATCCGGCCTGGGCCGCATTCCATTAATCGTATCCTGCCAGCCCGGGCCTCTATCCAGCGTATCCGCGGGGGGCGTCTGGTATTTCCGTTGCAGGCTGTCAATGAGATCCGTGGAATCCTGCGCCGCAACAAGCGCCAGGCTTCCTCCGATAAGAATACAACCTGAAAATGCGAGCCAAAGGGACTTGAGGGGAAACATAGCAGGCCTCCAGACAATAGGTGGGAATTAAAAATGAACAAGGGGGGCTGTACTCGATAAATAGAACCGCAAAAGGCATACCATGCGGGAGAAATATTCGCTGGCTTTTTGTGATGAAGGCGGTGTCAGCATCCAAATCTTCGAATTGGCTTTTCCGAGCTGATGGCAATTTGGGTCGGCCGGCGCCCATTGACTCTATGGCCTGGCGGAGTTAAATTCTGAATCGTGCGCTTCGCGATCCTATCGGATATTCATGGAAATCTCGAGGCCCTTGAAGCGATTCTCGCGGATGTTTGCAACGAATCCGTGGATCGAATCTTCTGCTTGGGCGACTTGGTTGGGTATTACGCCAATCCCAACGAATGCATTGCCCTGATTCGCCGGGCGGCTTTAAGAACCGTGGCGGGAAATCACGATCACGCGGCATTGGGGCGTATCGATTTTCAGTCTTCGTTTACGCGCTATGCCTGTTTGGCCATGGAATGGACACAAGGTCGGCTGAATGACGAGTCGAAATCCTTCTTATCCGGGCTTCCCCTGATCTTGACCGAAGATCCCGACCTGTTGCTGACGCATTCCACGCCCTCTCGCCCCGATCAATGGGAATACTTGTTTGAGGACAGCGAAGACCTGCTTTCCAATGCCTTCGCCAGTTTTAACCGGCGCATCTGTTTTCACGGCCACACCCATTCACCCCTCATTATGACGCTGGAAAACGACCGGATCATCTTGCAGCGGGAGAAATGGATTCGCTTGCGGCGGGATCGGCAATACCTGATCAACGTGGGAAGCGTAGGGCAACCGCGCGATGGCGATCCGCGGAGCGGATATGCCATTTACGATCAGGAGCTCGACGAAATCAGGCTAAAGCGGGTTGGGTACGATCTGGAAACGACACAGGCCAAAGTGGAGAAAGCCGGGCTGCCGGCTTTTTTGGGGATGCGACTTGAAAAGGGCAGGTAGGTTGCGATCGGAAGAAGTGAGTTTCCGGTTACCAAATCACGGAAGAAAAATGCATATCCAAAAAAGCGCTTAGGGCGTTGACTTCAGCTCACAACTCACGACTCGTGACTCGAAACTCTCCTAAAGGTATTTGGCCTCGACGGATTCCATCTGCTCTCGTTCTTTCTGGGCCTTGTGGTCGTGACCCAGAAGGTGGACCGCTCCATGAATGAGGAGCCGCTTGATCTCTTTTTCGAGGGAATGGCCTATTTCTCTAGCCTGGCGAACCGCGGTTTCCAGTGAAATGTAGATCTCTCCCAAGAGATCGGAGTCGTTGAATGGGAATGACAGGATATCGGTGGTCTTGCTGATTTGGCGATAGCGCCGGTTCAATTCCAGAATCTTTCGGTCATCGCAGAATACAACATTAATGCCGCCGGTTTTGGGAGCTTCACCCTTTAGAACTTTCCGGATTGTCTGAATCACCTTCGATGTGCTTACGGCAATATTGCACACGTTGGCAACATTTATTTCCATTACCCAAAAAATAGCAGTTTTTCCTTGGCAAAGCCAATTCGGGATCATGACCAGAGAATCGTTCAAAGCGGCCGCGCGGCAAATTGTCTCCTGAACTCCGGCGGACGGGCTTGTGGATGCGTGTAGTGGAAAAACTCAACATGCTGTGTGTTTTCCTACACCCCCCCGGCGAAAATGGGCAAAAATGCATCAAAAGCAGCATGGCCCGCCGTTTGCATCGTATTAAAGATTATCTGAAAGACAATATATAGCCTGACTTGGGAAGTCGGCCAACCGGTTAAAGATCGCAGATTCATTATATCGATTAGAATATATATTTGGCATTAAACCTATAAATGTGGAAACAAGGAGGATCTATGAAGGTGACCCGGACGGCGATGAGCAGTCTTGCGCTGGTGCTTGCATGCCTCACAGCAGCACAAGCTGCAAACTGGATTACCGGAATATCTCCCACAAGTGGGCCCATGTCGGGCGGAACAACGGTGACAATCTCCGGGGGATTTGAACTCCCCATCACGTCCGTACAATTTGGCGCGAATACCGCCACTATCGTTGGAACACCAACTTCGTCCTCCGTTGATGTTATAACTCCAGCCGGGATGGTGGGATTCGTGAGTGTCACCGTAAATACCTCGGCGCCCTGGTCTTCACCTGGCTTTGAATACACCTCGGGCGGTGGCGGGTCCGCAACCTGCAACATCGACTATCCGGTTGGTCAGCAATCCACACCACCCGGAATGATCAACGGCACATATACGGGAAATGTCACGGATTTGCAGGTTGCCATCAAGGATGTTGCTGCCTACAAGTGGTGGGACGTTGCCACTGGCACCTGGAAGTCGGGGCCTCCTCTTTACGTTCCGGGCACCTACAGCAATGGAATCTGGCAAGTTACAGCGAACCTTCCGACATGGACCAATGGCCTTACTTATGAGATTATGTACCAGGCTTATGATGGCTCATGGACGACGCCGGCCACTGCGTCTTTCACTTTTTCCACTGGTGGCGGCGGTCCTACGATCTCCAGCCTTTCACCCAGCAGCGGTTCCACGGCCGGCGGCCAGATGACAACAATCAATGGAAACTTCACGCTGCCCGTAACCTCGGTTACTTTTGGCGCAGCAGCGGCAACCAACGTTTCGGCGATGCCAACATACATCAGTGTTACTGTTCCATCCGGTTTGGCAGGTCCTGTGGATGTTACGGTGGTAGCTGCAAATGGCACCGTGACTTGCAGCGGCTGCTACCAATATGTTTCAACCGGGCCCAGTCTGGTACGGGCATGGTATGAATCTGCAAATAATACTTTGAAATTCCAGTTTTCGAGTCCCATCGATTCAGCCAGGAACGCGATGCCTGGTGCGCTTCGCTTGGCCGTTAGCGGACCGGATTCGCTGACAATACCATTCGGGTGGGGATACTCATTCCAAATGGATACGGTATTTGTTTCTTTGGATTCAGGTTCTGCATCAACGGTTGAACTTTGGTCAAACCTTCAAACCGGTCTTAAAGTGTCGATCGCGCCGAATGTTTTCCGCAATACGGCTTATGCATGGAATGCTCCGGCCACAATGCGGCCGGTGACCTTCGTCGCGCAAGGCGCCGGCAGCGGGGCCTCTTGCTTCATCAGCTATCCAACCGGTACGCAGGCTATTCCACCCTTGATCATCAACGGCAGCTTCTCCGGAACAAACGTTACGAATGTTCACGTCAGGATCAATCAAGGCGCCAATTATTGGGACGGACAGGCTTGGGTGGATTCGTCCGTGTGGTTGTCGGGAACCCTCAATGCGATCAGCTCAACCTGGGAGCTCCTTACCAGTGGAACTCAATGGGTGTCGGGAAATACGTACAGTATCGAGGCAAAAGTATTTGATGCCTCCAGCGGAACTTGGTCGGGTTCCGCTTTGACCACGTTCACATATTCCAGCGCGCCCTCGTCCGGACCTATGCTGGTCGACGCCTATTTCGATACCCTCATGGGAGAAATGAAGCTCGTTTTCGACAAACAGATCAACTCCATCGTGAATGCCATGGTTGACGGTATTGGCTTCAGCACGGATGGGGGGGCGTCAACGAGGTCCACGCTCGCAACAGGTTGGGGATCGAGCAACCAGATGACTATCATTTGGGTTTATCCCTCAAGTGAGGAGGCCGCTTCGATAAAACAGATGCTGCTCGAGGGCGAGGTGTCGGTCCATGTGGCTGCGGACCAATTTAAGGACTACAACAATGTCTGGAACGGCGACATGGGGTGGATGACGCTAAGGATCCCAAGGCGCGACACCACAATTTCCGGCGCGCCGGTGATTGTTGGGGCGTCCTACAATCCCGATGTCAATGAGCTGATCCTGCATTGCGATCGTCACGTCGGCTCTGTGGATGTAAGCCAGACCAACGCCATCTTTATGAATAGCGCTCCTGACGGCCACACCGGCCCCATCAATCCGGGCAATTGGCACTACGCCGATTCGACAGGCAAGAGCGTGGCAATTCCGCTTGATCAGACCAATGGAGATCTTGTCCGGTCATGGATTCTCCAGGGCCAAACAAATATCACTGCTGATGTTTCATTTGGCGTATTATGGGAGAATAACCAAGGCAACCAGGCGATAACCGGAATTGGTGTAAATACTGAGCCCGGTGGCCAGCAGAACGGTCCCTATTTCCACACTGCATACTTCTATGGCGATCGAGACGAGTTGGCCCTGTTCTGCAACCAGAGCATTCAGAACGTCAACACGGGAGCCACGCTCAGTTTCAGGAAGAACCAATATAATGGGTGGCAGTCGTTGCACAGTCCGTTCACCTATTCTCTTGATAGCGGGATGGTTCTAAGGATCCCGCTTTCACCTAACGAGGCTGATTCGTTGGGCAGATGGTTCAGCTATGGTGGCCCACCTCAGATACAGATTCCCAGCGGCCTGGTTGAGAATTTGAACGGCTATAACAGCGATCAGGTCAAGGACATGTATTTCTCCGGCGGCGATTCGACTAGTCCCGGAGATACGACCGGTCCCAGCGGCACGTATGTTTACATCAATTATCCCTCGGGTACGGTAAACTACTCGCCGGCGGAAATCGGCGGAAGCTATGGCGGAACGATTTCCGAGGTTCGGATCTCGCTCTTTGATAACCATAGGAGTCTCTGGTGGAGTGGCTCCTCGTGGGGAACAAGCGCAAGCGGACCCACATGGATTTCCTCCAGTAACTTCGGCAACGGTCAGTGGAAGGTCAATTCCGGCCTGCCCAACTGGGCCGATAGCGGTTCCTATGAAATCAACGCGCAAGTTCTCAGCGGGAGCAGCTGGTTCCCAAGCCAGCCCGTCAAAACGAATTTCTTCTATTGCAGCAACTGCGGTTCCGATTCGGGCGCCCCCGGCGGTGATTCGACTGGACCGCAATTCTCTTTGCGGGCGGAAGGCTGGCATAACTCGGCCCATGTGGATATTAATGCTTATAATTCGCAATACAGCAGTTATTCGATGTATCGGATCGAAGGCTCCGGATGGAACCTAGTTGTCTCGCGTCCGGCGGACAGCGGTGGTTGCTTCAATTTCAACAACCGGCCCACTGGTTCCACGGAAACGTACGTGGCTGTTGCATTTCGCACGGACGGCGGAATGGATACCACGAATGAGGTGACAATCACCATCGTTGACTACGGCAGGGAAGATATGTGGGCGCAGGCGGAGGTCGGGGCCGGTAAACAATATTCCTCCATTCAGGCGGCCATTGACGCCACGGATAGCGCCGTTATTAGGGTGTATCCGGGGACATACGATCCTATTCGCGTTGACGGTATGAAGCGGATCAAGATTGATGGAATAGATACCAATGGTCAGGTTCCCATAATCGATGGAAATGGTGGGATAGCGGTTCTGGCCGATACCACAACCGACTTTGGCCGTCACGGAGAATTCAATATCCGGACATTTATTGTTCGAAATGCCTCCACGGGCATTCGGGTCTTTGGCAACACCGCCGGTATTGAGAACATGCTCATCAAAGGAGCCAATATCGGTGTAGATATTGCGCGAAATGAATCCGGGCATAACAGCTACGACGGTTGGGGATACCTGACGAATCTTACGATTGTAGGTACGCCATCGGGCACGGCCGGTATCGTTTGCGATACGCCGTATTCCGGGATCAATGCGCGCAATTGCATTATTGCCGAATATCCGAACGGAGTTGGAATCATCGGCGGGAGGAATGGGAAAATATCCTATTGTGATTTTTGGGGCGTGGGCATCAAGTATTCCGGCCCTGTTTTCGAAGACATGGGAGTGCGAGAGGAAGACCCGCAATTCGTTGATGCATCCACCTACAAACTGGCTTCAACATCGCCACTGATTTCGGTTGGTTCGTATGGTGAGCCCATGGGCGCATGGTTCCTTAGCGGCCGTGAGAACAATCCCGGCGGCGGCGACCCAGGCTCATATGGACCACGGGCCGACATTCATGCCGGCAGTTGGGAAAATATGGCCTACGTATGCGTGAGCGCGGATCGCAGCGTGTATCGATCCTACACGCTTTTCGAACTAAAGGACGAAGCACTAATTGATCTCGGTAATTTTGGAACATTCCAGGAATGCCGGCAGTTCAAAGACCTCCAAACAGGTCAGACGCTTTTCTACGCGGCGGCGTTGGAAAAGTATGATGGAGGTTTTGACACGGTGGGCATCTGCACTGTTACGGTCAGCAGTGAGCCCGATCCCTATGGCGGCCGGCAGGGGCCGCCGCCGGTCACGGTCGGCGCGGGAAAGCAGTTCACGTCATTGCAGGCAGCGATCGATGCCACAAGTGAAGGTATGATCGCCGTATATCCGGGCGAATACGGCCCCATCACGATCACCGGGGCCAAATCGCTCGAAATCCGAGCGGCGGAAGATGGACATGGGATCCCCACGATTCTTGGAAATGGGGGCACCGCGATTACCATTGAAAATGTTATGCCGCCGGACAGCAATAGTAGCGGCAAAGTTCATGTTGGTGGTTTCATAATCCGAAATGCCTCGACCGGCGTCTTTGTCAGCAATGCCGAAGGTGGAATCGGTGACATGCTTATTCTGGGTGCCCAGAGGGGAGTGGTCGCCGCAGGAGTCAGTTCGAGTTCGGCGGTTCAGAGTGCCGGCTATAAGGATGGCCCCTCGACCAGGTTTGGTGCCCGCAATGTCACATTCATCGGTGGCAGCGGAGCTCAAACGGCTGTGGAAGCCGACAGCGCCTGCGAAGGAGAAGTGATCGATTGTATTATTCAGGGCTTCCCGGTGGGTGTTGCGGGCTACAGAATTTTGGCTGCCTATAACAATTTCTGGCAGGTGGGCACCAACTATACAGGCGGACTCATAGAATGGGGACATGATTTGGAAGTGGATCCGCAGTTTGTTGCCGACGGCAGCTATCGGCTGAAGCTTAGTTCTCCTCTATTGACGGCCGGCTCGGACGGGTGCATGGGTTCCCGTTTCCTGGGTGATCCGCGGTCCGCGGCGGTGGGACCAACAGATTTCGTGGCGCGAGACGCGGACGGTGATGAAAACGGACTCGTTGAGCTGTCCTGGACGCCTCCGGACACCATGGGCCTTGTCGGCTATTACCTGCTGCGCAGCGAGCGCAAGTGGACGCCTGATGAGGTGATGAACGGCACGGCGCTCGAGGGGTCTGATTTCAAATGGCATATGCTGGGTCGCGTCAGCAGCTTCGTTGACACACTGCCCAAAGAGAACGTGCAGTACTACTTCCTTCTTGGGGCAATGTATGTGTTCAGCCCGGGTGATACGGCACACACCGATCCGGCCGGCGGGTGGGACGGCTATGCCTTGGCCAAGGCAATCGACGATGTCCGACCGTTGTCCGTCACCGGTTTTGAGGCCTTCGATACGCCGGGAGATTATGGCGGGAGCATCACCTTGAAGTGGACACCGTCCGCATCCAGTGATGTCGTAGGTCAGCGGATCTACTGTCTCGAAAGCCTGGCCGATACTGGCAATGAAGCGGCGGTGAAGGTGCTGGCCGACACGTCGATTTCGGTCTCGGAATTCGTGTTTACACAGTTCCGCGACGGCACTCCGCTCCAGAATAACAAAACGTATTACTTCGTAATTGGCGTGATCGATGATGCCGGCAACGATAACCAGGTCAACCTAAATGCCGATGTAAAGACGGCTTCAGCCGGCAGCAATGCTCCGGAGACTTTTGCCAAGGGCCGCCAGTATTACGGCGCTTTGGAGATAGTACTCAGCGGCACTGCAAGCGGTAGGGCCGATACCGGAGCCCTGACGTACAACTACTCGCTCACAAGGACCGGATCAACACTTAAAACTGGAAGCGCAAAGCTGGGTGCTATGGTATTTCGGCCCCTCGCGGATGGTGAATATGTTTTCCGCGCCTATGCGCAGACTCCCGACGGCATTGTCGACCAGACCCCTGTTACATTGAATTATACAATCACCGGCGCAAGCACGTATGGTGTTCCGCAAAATAGCCTGCGCCTTCTGGCCATGGCCTCGGCCAGCAAGCCCGCTACGATCCTCAAGACGGGGAGACTGCTGTATTCGTGGAAAGAAGACATGACGGTTGCGGACGGCCTGTACGACCGGTACGAATCCCAGACCCTTACGAGCATCGAGAAGGGCAGGGGCTATTGGTTCAAAAACCCGGATTCCGCGGTATCGGTCTCGTTGACGTCAACGGATCTGCTGGGCGATGTTGTCAACAAGGAGCTGAACCTTTACAAAACCGAAAAAGGCTGGAACATGATCGGAAACCCGTTCTGTTACGCGGTTGACCTTTCCTCGACGGGGCTGGTCTTCTATGGATGGGATCCGGCCACCAGCTCCTATTCGGAGCCGGTGAAGGTTCTGGAGCCTTGGAAGGGGTACTGGGTAAAGGTCGAGGCGGCCCGAACGTGCACCATTCCGGCTGTCCCGTACTTCCCAATGCCCGCGGCCAAGGTAGCCAAAGCGGCGGCCGACGAGCGTAACTGGACTCTCCAGCTCCAGGCCCGATGCAACGGAAAGAGCGACATCAACAATTCGTTTGGTGTCATGGGAATCGCCAAGGCCGAGAGCGATCCCGTTTATTATGAGCCGCCCGTGTTCGATAATAACCTTTCCGTGTTCTTCGTTGCCGGCTCCGCCAAAGAGATGCTGACGCGCGAGATCCGGCAGACGTCCGCCTCGACCCAGACCTGGACCTTTGGCGTGTCTGGGGCCGCGGGCAAGGTCAGCTTCCAATTGGCGGACCTTCGGTCCCTGCCCGAGAAGTACGACGTCTATGTTGGGTTCAGCGGAAATTTCACAAAGGTCAACAGGGCCACCGGGACCTTCGAACTCGAAGGCACCGAAGGGAAATTCTATGAACTGGCTGTGACCAAGGATGCCGACTTCCTTGTTCGCGTTGGTGCGCAGTTCACCTTGCGGCCAAACTTCCCCAACCCGGTCCAGGGAATGACCGTGATCGGATACTCGATCCCCGTCAAGTACCTGCCCAATGGATTGCGGGAATCGGGCTTGCAGCGCGTTCGGTTGGACATCTATAATCCAAGTGGCCAAAAGATCAAAGCCCTGGTCAACGATTCCCGGGCAGCCGGCTATTACGAAGTGGTCTGGCATGGCGTCGACGGCCAGTCGCGGCAGGTCAGCTCGGGTGTGTACATTTATGCACTTCGGACCGGCGACAAGGCAGCGCAGCGGCGGATGATTCTGGTCAAATAGAAAGGCTTATATGGACGAAATACTGAAAATACTGACGACAGGAGGTCGGATATGACTGGGTTTTCTCGGCGCTGCGGGGTACTGCTGTTCCTCTCCCTTTTGCTTCTGGCAGCTTCGCCTCCGGCCCAGGTTCAACGCGTTGCCAAGGTCAAGTTCCTGGTGGGCACTGTTAAGGTGCGCAAAGGCGCTCAGACGCAATGGCGCGATGCCAAAGCCAACATGCAACTTGGCTCCAAAGACGCGCTTCGGACCTTTGTCGAATCCCGGGTGGAGATTGAAACCGAAGAGGGGAGCCTAATCAAGCTGGAAGAGAACTCCACAATGGAGCTGGCCAATCTAAGCCGCAACTCCAGCGGAAACTCCGAGGACACCAAAGTCAAAATGATGTCGGGAAAGGTCTGGGCCAATGTAAAGAAGCTTGGCAATGCCCGTTCCAGCTTCGCTTTTGAAACGCCCACGGCAACGGCCGCGATTCGCGGTACGGAGCTGAGCCTTGAGGTGGATGAAAACGGCACCAATGTGAAGGTCTATGAAGGTGTCGTTTACGTTGCCCCCGCCGGAGGCGGGAGCGGCGCGGCGATTGGCGCCAATCAAATGACAAACGTCAGGAAGGGTCAGCGAAGCGTTAAAATCGAAAAGCTTCAGGAAAAGGCGGCGAAGGATTCGGCCAAGGTTGATACCACGGCAAAGCCCGATTCCGCAAAGACGGACAGTGCAAAGGTGGATAGCGCGACGGCCGACAGCGGCAAAGCCGCGGTGGACACGACCAAACGCGATACCACCAAAGTTGACACTACGCGGCCGGCCGTTGTCCCGCCGGGCATTACGCCCCCGGCCGGTACCCCGCCTGTCGGCACACCTCCTCCTGGAAGCGCTTTGCCTCCGGCTGGTACAACGCCCTCGGGAACCCTTCCCGCGACAGGGGCAATTCCCGCGGCAGGAACTGTTCCGCCAATCGGTACAGCTCCAAACACCGGCGCCATTCCATCCACCGGGGCAACCCCTTCGACCGGTGCTGTCCCAACAATGGGAGCACAAGCGCTCCCGCTCACCCTTACCCTTGCCAAGCCTGCCGCGGATGGGGAAGTGACGACCGGCGGGCCGTACACGGTGCTGGGCAAGACCACGGCTGGCGCAATGGTTCGTGTTAACGGAAAAACAGCTACCGTCAGCGCAATGGGGGATTTTAGCGTTCCCATTGACATCCCGGCCATGGCGGGTCCGTTCGTCATCAATGTCGATGCGGCGCTGGGAACACAGACCAAAAGCGTTTCGCGATCCATGACGGTAAAGCCCGCTTCCGGTACAGCTCCGGCCCCGCTCATTGCGACCCTGACCCTTACAATTGCCAAACCCGTTGACGGCGAAATCGTGCCCGGCGGACCCTACACCGTCGCCGGCAAAACTACGCCCGGTGCTGCGGTACGGATTAACGGGGCTG
>CAYVZU010000025.1:27014-34981 GCA_964455935.1 uncultured Fibrobacterota bacterium | reverse complement strand
GTAACCCCTTGACACAACATCTTGGGGCTACCCACACAAAAGTCCGAAGGACCTTCTTCTTATGCATAGCTGGCTTCTTAATGATAATCAACGATCTCAACGGTCAAAGGTGACCGCCGACACCGCTGGTGCGGCGTGGTGTTCTGGCCAAATCTACGCTGACAGGCGTGTCTTCCAATAGCCCGGCCGGCGGCGCAGGTGGGAAACGGCCAGAATCTGAATCTTTTCCTCATCGTGACGATACACAATGGCAAATGGAAACCGGTGAATCAGGAACCGGCGGACGTTCCCGATCGCAAAATACCGGGTCCAAAGTCCTGGCGTTCGGTCGATTGTTTCAATTGCGGAATCGACCTCTTTAATGAAGTCGTTTCCCAGATTGGTTGCATGCAATTCGTACCAATCGCGAGCTGCTATAATCTCGGCGATTGCCTCGGGATGAATCTCAATTCTTAGCACCGGGTTCCCGTTTGAGGCTGCTGCGAACGCTTTCCCAAGGGACACATTTCACCGCACCACTCTCAATTTCGCGAATTCGCTTCTGCACTTCGTCTTGCCATAGCGCCTCGGTTTGGTCATCGCATTCACGATCCAGGCTGGCGATCAGGTTTTCTGCGATTGTCGCGCGTTCCTCGGCGGGCATGCGCATGGCTTCATTAATAATATCCTTGGTTTTCTTCTCCATTCGGTACCTCCTTCGGTCTACTGAAATATACACAGAATCCTGCCGACGCGGAAAATCCAAATGCCACTTTTCCCCACGCCGAACGAGGCCGTGGGAAAAGTCCGGAAGCCCTGTTTTCCAGACGAACAAACCCGGTTCAAAGCCACGAAAGCGACCGGTTATGGCCGCTTTTCCCATTTTGTTACAAGCTTGCGGTGCTCATGCGCGCAATCAACAAGGTAGGCATTGATCAGATTTTGATAGGGAACGCCCGTTTCATCGGCCATCTCTTTGAAGTAGGCTAACGCATCGACCGCCACACGAATTGTAATCTGCTTCTTCAGCCGTGCAGCGTACGGGTTGCGTCGAGCTTTCAGTTTTGACAAATCATAGTGTTTTCGCATAGGTTACCTCCGGCTATAATAGCACTGTTGCTCCTCTCGATCTGCTTTTCGAGCGGAAATGACCCGAATGACCGACCGGGTGGCCTTGCCAAAAATGTGCGAAAATAAATCAGATTGTGTGCCATGCCCATTTATGGCATGGCCGATTCTTCCCGTTTTCATGCAAACCGCAGACTCGATTTTTGTGGGTTTCCCATGAGAACTGGGATGTTAAACTTTTCCGGAAGTAGTCCGGTCTTGTTCTTCCGTGCATATGCAGAGGACCACCTCCAATCCTCAATGCGATCTACAAGTTTCGAGCGCACAGGATTATCCTCGATGTAGCTCATTGAATCGTGAATCGCTTTCGAATTCCAGAGATTACGGTCAAATCCGCCACCTCGCTGCCAAAGCCGAAAGGCTTCGTTTCTGCGCAGAGTCACCTGGAAGGCATCTAATTGCTGTGGCCGATTCAGCAGAAGATATTCCCTGTATAGCTTCGAGGTCCGGCCTTTCACAAAATTGAGAAGCAAAGATATGTCGTAAGCAGGTTCCAACGGCCATACGAGAAGATGAACATGATGGGGCATAACAACGTAGGCCCACAACTTGTATTTCAGTTCCTGCCGTGCTTTGCCAAGCTCATTCAGGAAAAGGTCACACAGGACTTCATCTTGGAGATATTCCCGTCTTCGGTAGCAGGAAAATGTGAGCTCATGAGCATGCCCGATTGAATTGAAACGATGGCATTTCATATTGTCACGCAGGCCACCCGGCCGTAACTTGTGGGCATGGTCGCGGTGCCACGGGTCTCACCCTTGATAGAAACTGAATACGATATAAATACCAGCATGTCCTCCGGACCGCAGGCAACCCCGCGGCCACACGAAACCATGGGTCACGCATGCCTTGCATGGGATCATCTATCGCGCCAGCCATTGAGAAATGGTTAGGCGTGGTTCGGTTACTATCTCCCCGTTCACTCATTCGCATTTGTGAGCTTGAGTAGCTTCGCTTTAGGGTAAATTGTTATGAAAATGTTCGTTAATTCTTTTCTTAAATCGTGATAATTGCTGTTCAGGTATTCGAGCTCTTCATAAAGTAGGTTTGTGATTGATTCCAGCTGTCCGTATAATGCTCTGCCAATGATTTCGTTTACCTGTGCTGGTGAAAATTTCCCGCTCTGCATATTGTTTTCTGAAGCTATTGTTTGTAATTGATCAACAATCAAGGCATTCCGCTTTTGAAAATTGTTTATGAACATGGAATACCTTTCTTTAAAAGAGAGCATCTTAGCTATAAAACATGGTTGGTCGTATTCCGTTAGAAAATAGAGTTCAACACTCGGGTCTTTAATATCGATCTCAGGAAAAGAGAGCAAGACCGGCTGTATATTCAAATGTCTCAAAGTATCGCTTTTTTTTACTTTGAAATATTTTTCATATAATGGGTTTGACAAACCAAAAACCCTATCCAAAAAGAGTGAATATTTGCAGAGAACACCTTTCCTTTCATTCCTGTCTTTCAATTTTTCCGCTCTCGTTTGACATAAATAAGATATCAATGCGCCAATTATTGCCCCGCCGAAGCCGGAAATTGCTGTCCAGAAATTAGTCCAGGACATTTCGCACATTAGGTCATCTCCGGTGTTGGGTTTTGATTGTTGTCAACCTTCGCCAAACCAATACCAATAGGTCGCTTTCCCACATGATTGAACGGACCACGCGGGAATCGTTTCCAATTTGCTTCGCTTTCAATATTAGTCGTGCTGTAGGAACAAATTGGATGGAAAACAATGCTATGAACATCGTGATGAAAATCAGTCTTGTCCTGTTGTCCTGCAGATTTTGAATTCCACAAAATAAAGCAAGCAGGATCATGGGAGTGACTGTCGTCTTCGCAATGACGCCGTAAATGGCAAGAGCAAGAAAGCCTGCGCCGGTCATAGGGAAATTGTGGAGTCCAAGATATGAATAAAGGGTGCCCGCCAGTAGGACTGTGAATATCGCGGTCGCCATGGGATATTTATTTTTTGTCATGCTTTGCTTCTGCCAGATAATGTGAAGAAGACGGGTGCGGTACGCCCATGTATTGACTAGCTTGGAGGCTACGCATCCGCTGAGCCGGTCGCGGCCAGCCGCGAGCGGGACAGGGAGCGCTTCGCCCGGATGCTTGCGAGCGGCGAGCGACAGCGGCCCCGCGTCCCTCGTTGATTGACTGGTTCGGGCTCACTTCTTTTTCTTCCCCTGAAGCTTGTCGGTCAGCAAGAACACGAATGCAGTGTCCTGCATTGTGTACGGATTCGTTGCAGCAAGCTTCAGCGTGGTACCCTTTTCGCTCCCAAGTATCTCCGGAAAACTCACGGACCAGCATTCACATTCGTTAATTTCTTTGATGGGAACGATCTTGATGACCCCGTTTACCTCTTTTTCTTCTATCCACTGCACTTGAACCGTCGAGCGGACTGCTTCAAATCCAAAATTCGAAACGAGTACCCGATAGTGTCCATATCTCCCATTTAGCTTCCAATGGCCACCGCTGTTTACGAATGTGATTGAGGCCGGCACGGCATTGGTCGAATCCTGCTGTGCATATGACGGCCATGCAAGTAGGATGGCCACCAGCGCGAAGGAGAATGCCACTGTTTCTCTCATACTCTTTGAGCCCTAACTTCGCGTTATACCGACAGGAATAAAACACTTAGATCTTGATCCTTGTCGGCCTAATATCCAAATTTCTTCTCCTTACTATCTCTTTGTCGTTGCCCAAAATGCAACAGGAAAATGCAACTGGTCTTGCGTATTATGCTGATGCGCATAATATGCAGCTTACAGTGCGTTGGCGGGGCTGCTCGCGGCTTTGCTGACCCGGTTTAGAGGGGGTAGATGACTGCTTTGGAGCCTGCATTGGCCTGGAATCAGGAGGGTGGTTTGGGATTGCTGATCAAGGTCGCCAAATCGTTTGTTGTCGCACAGAGGCCGTGGCAGAAATGTCTTGAAGCCTTCCCCTAAAATATTCCAATTTTCTTTGTCTTGTTTGAAAAAAAGTAACGGCTCAGGTCCCCCTCACCCTACCCTCTCCCTCGGAGGGGCGAGGGCGAGTAGTTACCAACACCAAATAGAGCGGTCCGAGTGCAGCCGATCATTCTTGCATTTCTTCTGTTCTTTGCCTTCTCCAATGCTGCAATCGGTGCAGACCTCATGCGGAGCCCGGCGCAGGATTATTTGTTCCTGCTGGTCCATGGTGAGGACGCGCCCGGAAAGACCAATACCTACCGGATCTTTTCGTCCAATAACGATAAAGAGATCGGGGCAGCCGACCGGGTAACCGAAAACCCCGGTACGGGCGGCCTCAAGCGTTTTCTCGAAGACCGTTACGGGCTGGGCGGGCATGTTTATGCTTACCAGTTTTCCGATCCATCGGCGCCGGTCGATCTCCTTGCCCAGGAGCTCTGCTCATGGTTTTCCGCGGCCCAGGAGGACTGGAAAAAAAACACCGGGCTGTCGAAGCCGCCAAACAAGTTTGTTCTAATTTCGCACAGTGCCGGCGGGCTTGTTGTGCGGCGCTTCCTTACCAATCACTATTCGAAAACAGTCAATAAAAAAACCGAGCTGCCCTACGGCGAGGTCGAACTTGTCATCACAATAAACACCCCGCACGAGGGAACACCCTACACGCAGGTTCTCCAGGTTTTGCAGTCGCGATCCTTGGGCGCAAAAGCATCCCAAATCGGTCAGGACATGCTGAAGGAGATCCAAAGCGAGGGGGGCGGGCTGAACCCGAAACTGGCCAAGGTGGTCAGCGGGATCGAGACCATCTATGAAAAGGGCTCGGCGGTTGTGGGGCTCTATCGCGATGTCGAGGACATGATCGACGCAATCAAGGGTTTGCAGCAGGAACTGCCGAAAAAACTTGATCTTCTGCAGGATCAGGCTCAGGCGATAAGATCTGAAGTTACCCAGCTCTCTTCGAGTGTGCGGTCCGATGGCGAGGCCATACTCGGGCAAATCCAATCCAGTATAAGGCAGGCGGCCGACAGTTTTGGGCCGCGCAGTCTTGACGGCCTGGTTAGTTTGCCGCAGGTGAAGAATTATATGGCTGGAATCCGCATATCCGCAAAGGTGGGCGGAAACGGTACGGACGAAGGAGAGGAAATCGGGCCGTGGCTTACCTGGTTGGCCGGGGATCTAAGGTCCGCTCTTGAGCAAAGCGGCGGCGAAGGAAAGTCCTTTGTTGAGGCCAACCGCACGGTATTGGAGGAATGGCTGGCTTTTGATGCGGCAAAGCAGAAGCTGAGCGAGTGCGAAGGTCTTCTGGGCTCAGAAGAACAGGTGTTTCTCGCTTATTTGGATGCGATTCGTGACAGCGTTTTTAAATCCCTTAATAGTCCGCAGATAAGCATTGAGGCTGGGATTAATTTAGGCGGGCTCATGACGGCCTACTCGCATGTGGTCGCGGTACGGGAAGCGGGGAGTAATCTCGCTTCCGAACTCAGTGGCATGAAGCTGCCAAATCTGGGGAACCTTTTAACTCCCTTTGATAATTTCAAAAACAATCTTCCTGTGGCCGAATTCCAGAGGATTCGCTCCAAGATTGAGGAATTAAAGAACACCCGGATTTCCAAAGAGATCGCGATTCAGGTTGCAGGCCAACTGTTCACATTGCAGGCTGATGTGGACAGTCTCCTGAAGAAATTGAATGGAACCTCATCTGATTTGCGCGTTGCCGCCGAAAGCGCGAAGACGCAACTGCGCACGCAGGCGGAAGCCCTTCGGGCTCAGGCAGAGGCCTTGCGAAATTTCCGCGGCTTGCTTCCGGTTGCGGAATTTGCCGCCAATGCGCAGGCATTGAAGACGGATGTGGAGCTTCTTGGAAAACCGAATGTTCGCGTTGTACTGCCCAGGCTGCCGCAATTGCCGGCAGGCCCCCGTCCGGATCTGGGGACAATTGCGACCGGCATTTCCAGCAAATTCGCTCTTTCGTTTGATGCTCCCGAACTTGTGCCCCCGGATTTGGCGCCGGTCTATCGTCTGATGGGGTTGCTTAAGCTCATGGAGAATTCAACCATCAGCGTTGGTGCCGTGTTGCCAACTCTGGATTTCCCGGGCGGAAACACCAGTGATCCGCTTGCGGGTCTGGCAACCCAATTAAAGCCGTTGTCTCAGCTTGCGGAAAGCATCAAAAAGTCCGGAATCGGCCGGATCATGAACATTGCCGACATTTCCCAAGACCTGTTGCGCAACGGCATGAGTGTTGTCGAGGATGCGACGCGAGTTGTGCTGCTGGCCAAGGATATCAAAATCAGGCTCGAGAGTCTGGGCACCTCGTCCGATGCAAACCAGAATTCCGGCGCAAGCTCTGCCGCTCCACAAGGCAGCTCTTCGTCGCAATCCGAAAGCTCTGGTCCGGGGTTGGCCGATGCGGTTTCGGCCGTTATGATGATCGGATCTTTGGCCAGGGCTTTTGGACCGTCCGAGAATCAGACAGCCTCATCGTCCGCCGGCGGTACAAGCGTGAAGAAGCTTGTGAAGAAATTCGGCGAAAAACTGTGGAAGGAAGTCATGTCCGGGGCCGTAATGCAAGTGGCGTTTACAGAGACCGTCGTGGACAAGGCAGGCCCTGGTCCGGGCGATCCCCTGATGCAGGACATGAGCGATGAAAAGAAGAGCAAGGACGAAACGCCTGCCGTGCAGGACATGCTTACGCAGACCATGCCGGATAATGTCCGTTGCCCGCCGTTTGCAGTCGTATACACCAATGGCGTTCTGACGCCGAATATGGATCAAGTCAATGCCATGGGCTGGCTGCCCGAGAATCCCTTCTCACCGGCAGCTTTGCAGGCAAGAATAAAATCCGAGATCAACAAAGCCGTGGCTGACCTGCAGAAAGAGGTTATGGCCAAAATCGAGCGGAAGCTTGACGAAGCTTTGGATCAACTTGCCAATGGACTTGGCGACCGGCTGAGCAAACTCAATAACCTTGGTCTGGCAAATGCCCCGGATGTGAAAGCAGAGCTTCTGGCTCTTTCAGAAACCGAATTCATGCCGAAATTGGCGGACCAGGCTGACCTGCGTGTTTTTCTTCTCAAAATGATGTTGGCCACGGATGCCAGTGTCGCATCGGCTGCAGGGGTGGACTGGGATGCACTAAAAGCCGCTTTGGCAGGAGATCCCGCCAAATTCCGGGCCTATGTTTCGGAAATCGAAATGACAGGGCTGGATGCTTCGACAGGGAAGTTCCTGCAGAATTATTCCAAGGCCTTGGCAAGCAAGCAAGCCGGCGATGCCACAGACTTGGCCGGTCTCGTCAATAAGAATCTGGACGTGCGCGCAGGAATCCCGAACATCGCCGCGCCTATAGCGAACTGGCAGGCGGCCCTCAATTCCACGCTGGCTTCCGTTGCGCCGGGAATCGGGAAGGATATAGGAGGACTCCTTAGCTTTGCGCCCGGCGATTTCGCGGATCAGTTGGTGGAAAAACCAGATTTGCTGGCCGGAATGAAGCAGATGATGGGCCAGGTCGACGCATCGGTTCCTCGGTCGATGGGGCTGGAGCGAGAAGATCTCCTTTCCGCGCTTTCCGATCCATCGGCCCTCAATAGCTTTATCCAAAGAAATCCGGACAAGAAGGAAGCGCTTGGTGGTCTTCTCAAGAATTTCACGTCCATGGTGAATTCCTCCCAGCAGGGAATTGAGGGCGCAATCATCGATAATATCCCCTTGCCGCAATCCAAGGACCTGCAGAGTGTGATGGCCCAGATAAAACAGGCCATCAAGAACAAAGACATCGTTTCTGCCATGGCCCTGGCGCAGACCATTGGCGCGGAGAATGTGGTGAAAAACGTGGTGGCGGTTGCGGCTTTGCAGGCTGCTTCCAGCAAGGTTCTCGACGCGCTTGGCAATGTCTTGGGTAACATTGCC
>CAYVZU010000025.1:0-27004 GCA_964455935.1 uncultured Fibrobacterota bacterium | reverse complement strand
GGGGGCCAGGTTGCGGACGCAATCAGCGAGCAGACAGGAAAGATTGCCGAAGCCGGTCAGGAGAAATTAAGCGAAGCCCTGGGCGATTATGCCAAGTTTGTGAATCCTCAGATGATTATGGCTGTGTATTCGGGGGTCAAGAATATCAGCAATTATGAAGGAATGTCCGTGGGGTGCATGCTCTTTTCCTTCTTTGCCAGCCCGTCCCTTCAATTGGCGCTTTATGATAATGGCGACTTCATTGTTCCGGAGAAAAGCGCAAGAGGGGATAACGTCGCCCTCTTTCGAACCGCTGCCGAGTTGGAGAAATACAAGCTGCAGGTTAAAGACCCGCTGGCCCCGTTTATCGGGGTTATTGCCGTTGCCATTGCCTTGGAGATCGCCCGCCATTTTGTGGATCCCGGAACCGCGGAGGCCCTGCGCATCGCAAAGGTGGTGGCTGTTTCGGGCTTGTCCCTGGCGATACTGCTCGTTAAGCAGGACGAAATTCAGGAGTATTTCATTCAAGCGCACAAGGATGGGGTCCGCAGGTTATATAAAGACAAGCGCGGGCAGAATCCCCTGGTCGAGAACATTTTTTTCAGAAAGCCTGTTGTCATGATCGAGGAATTTTAGGATGCGATTGGGAATTGAAAGCCGGAAGATTTTTGACAGGATTAACAGGATTACAGGTTTTTTCCCAAATCCCACCTATCCTGTTATCCTGTCCAATCTTTTCCAGCTTTGCCGGTTTAGGATCATAGGCCTTGTGGTCGGCTCGTGTTTTGTCTCGGCGTCTTTGGCCGATGAGCCCATGCTTACCTACCATTACGATGAACAGGGCGAAACGGTCCAACAGGCTCTGTCGCTCTACAGCACAAATAAAAAGATCGATTCAATCAAGTGTAAGCTTCTCGATTTTCAGCCGCACGAAGCCACGGTCCACTATATGCTCAATTTTGCGGAACCCGTACGGGTACCGAAAATTGCGCGCGATGGCACCTTTTGGGTAAAAGGCGGAACCGGCTCGGGCGGATCGCCCCCGCCTTTTCTCGAAGGGATGAATACGCTTTCGATCATCTCCAAGAACCGGGTGGGTCTTAGCAATCGGCAAACGATCATCATCCAAATGCTTACAACGCCTATTCGCGTGGACGTTGTCTGGCCCTGGGTGAGCGCGAGCATCAAAGAAGCAGCGCCGGTGGTTAAGGCGGATATTACGCCGATTTATGCGGGGACAACTCTCAGCACCAGCAGCGTGGATTCCATAAAGGTGAATGGGGCGCGGCTTGACGTTCCGCTAAATGCAATCTCTCAGATACCGGGCAAAGAGGCGTATCGTTTCGCAATGCAACTGCCGACAGGGCTTGTGAAATCCAAAAACCCCGACGGCACACCATATGAAAACCGGATACAGCTTTACATAACCGCAAAAGTCAACGGCAGTGGAACATCATCGTTTTCCAATCACTGGTTCTTTCTCTACGACATCACCGCTCCAACGGTCCGACTCTTTGCGCCGCGGTTTGTGTCCTCCGCGAAGTACTCGGAATTGCCGGTTCGTCTTCGCTTTGACGACGACATTTCGCCGCTGGTGCGTGATGTTCGCATTCTGGTAAAAAGGGAAGGGACACCTGTTTGCAGCGCCTTTGTCCCTTGGCAGGCTCGCGGAGAAGCCACAATCGATCTTCCCCTGACCCGTTCGCGCTCGTTGCTCTGGCGGATTCTGCTCTTCTGGAAGGATGATGAAGTTGTGCTTCCAGAAGGCAATTACACCATGGAGGTCCGGTGCCGCGATATGGCTCTGTTGGGACCGGAGCACGTGGAACACGAAAACGCGTATCAATCTCTTTCGGCCGACAAGAACCCCGGTTGGAAAACCGTGCTGGGAACCGGGAATTTCACGAATCTCAACATCAATGCAGCCAAAAAGTACTTTAACGAGCATTTTGCGCCGACGGCCGAGCCCCGGTTCAATGTTGGCGAGCACAGCATTTCCTTTACTATCGACTCCGCGTCCCCTAAAATCAGCGATGTTTCGGCGGACCATCCCATGTTTACGTCGGCCTTTGCCCATCAAGGCAAAGATACCCTGTTAACGCGGTTCTCTGTGAATGAAGCGGCTTGGATCGACGTGGTTTATCGCCGGAAATCGAGCGATTCCGATACCCGGTGGGTTGTGGCCCGCCGCAAGCAGTTTCGAGCTATTGATAGCAATAAAAAAGATGGAATAAACGCTCAGGACATTCAGACGGATACCTTGGACTTTGTTTCCGATTTCCATTTCATGCCCGACGGGGTATACGATCTTTGCTTCACCGCGCGGGACTCCGCGGAAAACGAGCTGAAGAACAAGGTGTTTTCGAATGTGTTTACCATCGATCGCACAGGTCCCGTAATCACGAAAGTCATTTCTCCTGATTTTGTGTTGGACGACGAGAAAATCACCCAAGGCGCATCCCTTTCCTTTCGCGCCTATGATGTGCGGGGCCGTACGCGGGTTGCACTTTCGGATCCTGCGTCGGTTCGGATTAGCAAGCGAGGATCGAGCCAGACAGCCGGGACAATTGAAATTCCGATCACGAAACCCGACAGCTTCGAGTATAGCATTCCCACCGTGGCCTTCCCCAAGAAGCAGACAAATTCAGGCGAGAGCTATGAGCGGGGCGCCTACGATTTGGTGGTTGAGGCGCGCGATCGCTATGTGGACGAGAATGATCAGGACATTTCCAATCGCACTGTCGAGCGGGTTGAGTTCATCTACGGCGGGCTACCGCCCAGGATCACTTATCCTTTGCCTTTTTCCGAGGTTACCGGCATGATAGCCATTAAGGGCAATGCCACAGATCCTGATGTAACCAACGAAGTTCCTTTTCGGTGTTTTGAGCTCGCCTATGCCCCATACGATCCGGCAACAAAAAGGATCACCGACGCTCTTTGGCGCGCGGATGGGATGACTGTTCCGGAAATGTACGGCCATGCACTGAGCAGCGCGAAAACGGAAATGTTCAATACGGGAACCCAGGAAGTCAGCGAAGGAAAACTGCTGGGGCATTGGGATACGCGCGACACGGCAATCCACGCCGGGTACTACGCGCTTCGGCTTATTGCCGGCGAAGTGGGCGACCTGGACCTTAATGGAAATCCCACCGGCCGCGCCTATGACACCGTGATTGTTCGCGTGTCGAAGTATAACGCAGCGGAACTCAACCCAAACCCCAGCCTGACGGTTACCGCTCCAGCCGCGGTTGTGGATTTCACATCACAGCGATTTGCCGGGATCAATTATCGCCTGAGCGATCCTTCCGGCAGGCCTTATAAAATCAGGGTAGGGGTGCGCAGCGCAGGCGCAATCTTGCGTGATACGGTGTTTTCTCCTGTGTCCAGCGGCGGCTTCTCAAGCGGCGCGCCGCGCGATATAAAAATGCCCGGATTGCAGCTTTGGTCCGAAAACGATTCCTGGCATGTGCGATGGAACGATACGGGCAGCGTTCCATGCAAGGGCGTATTGCAGGGGAACGGCAGGTTTTCGATTTCCGATTCGGGCGGGTCGCAGGCGGAGTGCACGAACAACGATTTTGCCGAGCAGACGGATGCGGCGCTGTTGTCCGTGCTTACCTTTGATCTCAAGCCCGACAGCGAGATCGTCTTCACCACGACAAGCTCGAAAATGGACCTGAATGTGCTTTCGGCGCATGACACAATCCAATTTGTGATCGGGCAGAATGCCCAAATCTACAGCCGGGATGCCTTGCCGTTTCAAATCGCTTCCGGATCCAAGATTTCGCAATGGAAATGGAATGGATTGGATGTTTTTGGCACATACCCCCCGCCCGGGCATTACGCCGCTTTTGCCATTGCGGATGCAGAAGACGGGATGGCCACAGTTGCGGCTTCGGACTCATTCGAGATTCGCACCCCGTTTGGCGTGGAGATCGACCGAATTTCGTCCGGCCATTTCTATAGAAGCAATGCGAACCCAAACCTGCTTGCAAAGCCTGATTTTATCACAGCTTGGTACAAGCTGCGCTGCGACGCGCGGGTTACCGCGGAGATTCTGGATAAAAACGGCGCTGTGGTCCAAACCGTTATGCGCGATTCGCTTCAAACCGGCCGCGGACAGAAAGCGAAGCAGTTTTCCGTTTCATGGAACGGCAACCGCGAAAACCAGCTTGTGGACGGGGGAAACAGGTTTCGCTTCCGCATTACCGCTGCTTCGCCCAATAATGCGAAGGTCACGGTTAGCGATACCAGCGAGTTCTTTGTGGCATACGAGTCCTCCGATGTCCGGGCTGATAGCGGCGTCGCCAAGCTCGATGTGGAATATGAGGCCAAGATTCCAGTTTCGGGCGGCACAATGAACCTGGTTGGCGGCGGAAACGATTTTCAATGGATGGCCAAAGCCACGGGCAAAGCTTATCCGGAACGAAAGATTCCTTTCAAGCTGGCCATTTCCGGCACGCAGGCCGCGGCCACAGGCAGCTTCCAACGGCATACCGTGAAGATGCGGCGGTATTTTGATACGCTGAATTTCCGGGTCTATGCATTCATTGCGGGCGAAAAGAAGCACAAGCGTACCTGGAGCGGTGACAATATACAGGGGATCTTTCAGTGGGTCATAAAGGGTAAGCAATTCACCCTCCATGAACCGGAAGGCATCACCATCGCGATCAGTGATTCAGTAGGCCCGCTTGGACAAGATTGGTGGAAGGTCCATTGGTGGTGGGTTGCGCGTGCAAATGTTCGAGTGTTTATTGTACCACCCCACATCGGTTTCGGGGACACTATTACCGAAGCGTCTCAGGTTCAGGACTCCATCAATGAGTACCAGTCACTTATTGACGGTATTGATGCGTTGACTCATCCGGACGATTTTATTTCTCAGTCAACGGAAGGAGACCCGCGGCAGAGGCTTTCTTCAATCGACACGGTAATTCACTCCTTTGCCAAAGCCAGGTATCCTGGAGAGCAATGGGGAGATGGAAGGGATACAAGCGGGAAGCCGTTGATAAACTGGGACGCATTTCATGGGAGGCTAGGAGTTCTGCGCGGCCGGCTTGTTCCTGTGCTTTCCGCAGCAAAGGTCAAATTGAACGGCATTGAATCAACACAAGGATTCCTGGATGATACGACCACGGCCATAGACTCACTTCGCAAAGTGGCATGGCGCGAATTCTTCATCGATCTCGGGAACCCCACGGGAATCTGCGATACTGTAAATATCTGGACTGACAGGAACCAGAATCAGATTGTTGACTACGATAGCCAGGAAGTGTTTCGCGACGTGAACCACAACCGCAAAAAGGATGGTGCGGAGATATGGGTTACCAGGGACACCTCGCTTATCAACTCAGACATAAACTGGGATGCAAATGTTTGCTTCATTTCCTCCGACAAGAAGCGGCTCGGCTATTCTTCAGGCAGTAACGGGGTTGGCCTTAATTCAAGCCTGTCCATAGATAGAGGGATCTGGTCCAATATCTACGGCCGCAACAACCTGGTTTCTCGCTACTCGACCTGGGATTCCGAAAACGACCTTTACTACAGCAAGTCCGGCGGCATCATCAATCAAGATAAATTCAGTAATGATTATGATTCTGATCCCGACAACCCAATGAAGCCTTGGGCTCGCGGGGACGACATTGCCGAAGGAGAACGAAAGTATAGCAGCATAAGACATCATCAGAAGCTCAAACTCAAAGGGATTGTCGATGCGCCCAGCGGGGCCAGTTATGGTCCGCCCCTGAAATTCTTCTCACTGGAAGAGCACGACGATTTAAGTGCCGTGAAAGGCGAACATTGGCAAATCTGGCTCGAAGGTCACCCGGATGCGGGGACCTACAGTCATTTCCGGCTTGCATACAAGAAGGCAGGGCAACCGGTGAAGTCGGTAACCGCCGTTTTGGATCAGGACCGCGTGGATACGATTACAATCGATGGTCCGGTATCAGACGGTGATATCCTAGAGGTGTGGCCCGAGGGGATTTTGGAATCCAATTCCGCAACCTGGGACTCGGTGCCGTATCCATTGTCGTGGGAGCAGTATCGTTCGCTCAATGACTGGAGAACGGAGCAGGGCGGGCGCATGTTCCAGCGCCTTCCTCCGGGGGCCAAGCGGTACAACGAAGACCCGCGGCAAAAGACATTGGTGCCCACGCCCAGTTTGAAGCTCCTGGCAAAAGATCGAGCCAGGTTTAAAACGCATTTCGACTCCCTGGGACTTCCCTGCGACAGCATTATGTTTGTCAGCGATACAATCCGCGACACAGCCGTGCTGCGCTACGATCCTGTTCGAGGCTATACCTGCGATTACCTTATTCCCATGGCTTTGGGCAGTCATGGCTCCATTCGCAGCGTGCGTGTGATGCCCGTCTTTAACGAACCCGATCTGGTTACCCAATACCTCGATGCCAAGAAAGAGGTGATTGATTCAAAGAAAAGCAATGCCGCAGTGGTCGGAGTGCGGTTCTCGCTCTCCCGCCAGGCCGCGTGGTCAACCGACGACGATCCGCAACTTCGCCGGCCGGGCGGAGAGGTTTACGACGAAAAAGACAACAACGGCAACATTGCCGTGGACGAAAATGCGTCGGGCACGCTCCAGAGCGGCGGCGTTCAATACGGGGACAGCCGGGGATTTCGGCTGCGCAAGAGAATGTACTTCCACGAGGGCTATCCCTGCGAAGGTCAAGCGGATACCAACAAGTCCCTTTTTATCTGCGAGTGCAACGGAGACGATTGCAGCCACAAGGGAAACGATCGCGTAAAGGTGGAATCCTGGAAGGTTTCGGTGCGCGATATCGCAGGCCGAATCAACCCGGATTACGAAGTGCTCAAGGTCCACAACGATCCCAACAGCGCCGGCGGATCCTATTTCGTCGCAAGCCTAAAAGACGATGTGTTCTTCCCCCGCCGGTTAGTTCCCATTCATGGGCGCGCCTTTGGCAAAAGCTACCGCATTTATTTCCGCAATGGGTCCGGCTGGGACAGGATAGCGGAGGTGACTGCCAAAGACCGAAACGACACCACCGGCCATCGTTTGCTGGGCTTCTGGGATGTCACGGGCCTAAACGGACGGTACTCGCTTGTTTTGGAGGTCTTTGATCGGGACAACAAACCGGTCCAGGATGAGGCGGTGGTTTATGTGGGGCAGTATGCGGACGAGTCTAATGGGCCAACCGTTTTGGTTGGGCAAAACGGCCGATCCCGACTGACGCTGCACGAAAAATCACTTCCGTTGGATCCCGAGAAGCACGTTGTCACGTTTTCCGCCGTGCATCTCGATGAAATTGGCTTGTCGAAGCGCCCGCAGTTCAATCCTGTGGGCCCTGTTATCTCCGTTTTGCCGTCGATCCCAGGCTTTCCCAAGGATAAGAAACCCAAAGCGGAGATTTTCTTCACTGGAAAAGAATGCGAGAAGAACAATTGGCTGCACTCCAATTTTGCCTTCTACTCCATCAATGCCGACAGCGGTATTCTGCAGCCCACCGTGAGTCTGCCCACGTATCTCTTCGCCGACTCGGCCAATGATTATGCGCCCGACAGCACGGCGATCCCCAACCCGGACAGCTTTGCGGTTCTTGTGAAAAGCGGAAGAGACTGCTTCATGAAGATCACCGGGGAACTCGATCACTGGTCCAACTACGTGGTAAAGGAAAGAGTTCCCAAGCGCATTTATGTCGACGGACTGGGCGCCGATTCCATGACCGCAAGCGGAGAAAGCTGGAGTCGCGCATACAGCACAATTGCCTTGGCGGCCAAGGCGGCGCTTTCCGGCGACTCCATTCTGGTTTCGGCTGGTCTCTACGATGCCGGATTCGATGTTGCCGCGGGTGTGCATCTCAAGGGCGGATATCACGGCCGGACGCGCAAATGGGACCCGGCGCAGCACCCAACGGTGATTCAGGGCAATGGCGCAAAGGCAATCGAAGCAGGACAGGGCTCTTCAATCGAGGGGATTAAATTTGAAGGCTTTGCAAAGGCTCTGCACATTCAAACCGGGCATGTCTGGATCAACCGATCCCTGTTCGCGGACAACGGAGTGGCCGTTTTGGCCGATGGCGGAAACCTCCATCTGACTCATTGCACGATCAAGAGCAGCCGCACCGGCATTGAACTCAAGGGTTCATCCAGAATCGAGGCGATCAACACGGTTTTTGACTGCGCAAGCGATGTCTTGCCCCGAATGGAAAGCCGGATGAAACTGGCCTTCTGTCGAGTCGTGCGGCGCGGCTCGGCCGATTCGTTGAACACGGATCAGCGGCCGGCTTTCAAGGAAAACAGCCTCTGCCGGTTATCGGGCGCTTCGCCGCTGATCGATGCGGGCAAGAGCCTGGGATTGGCGTACATCGATGAGGCGCCGGACATCGGCTGGCACGAATACACCGGTGACACCATTTATGTGAACGAAAAGCTTCCGGTCGGCAACAACGACGGTTCCTCCTGGGCCAATGCCTTAACAGGGCCGCAGTCGCTGGCCAAGGCGGTCAATGCGGCTGGCGGGCATGGCCGCATTCTGGCCGCCGCAGGCGAATACGCCGCGCCGCAGACGTTGACCCGGTATCTGGTCATCCGCGGCGGATACGATCCTGTGGGCCGCGGCACATGGAGTCCCCTGCAAAACCCAACCCGAATCCTGGCTCCCCTTCGCGTTTCCGGTTTTGGCGCCGCAATTTCCGGGGTTCGGTTCGAGAACGGCCTTTCGCCGGCCATTGTCGCGGATTCCTGCAAAGTGCTGCGAATGGAAAACAGTTTTTTCCTGAATTGCCATAGCGGGGTCGGTGGCAGAGCGCGGATTGTCGAAGCGCGATACTGTTTGTTCAACCAATGCCAGAATGCGTTGGATATTGCGGCGGACAGCGTTGCGTTCATCAACAACACGGTAGTCTTTGGCGTCAACGGGTTGGCCGGCTCGGCCAAAGCCTGTCGAATCGAAAACAGCATTTTCCATAATCTGGGTCAGACAGCCGTGGCAAACCGGCCGGCACGGCCGTCCTGCGCGAACAACTGCTTTTTCGAGACGGCCATACCGGAAATTTGCCGGACAGGCATAACCGGCGATCCGCAGTTTGTGAATCCCGCGGGTGGAAATTTCTTTTTGGACCGAAACTCCCCGTGTGTTAACGCGGGAACAAATCGCAGGCATATTGGGGCCTTTGGCCCGGGAATTCGCCCTGCAAAAATGGAGATCCTATGCTTGCGCGCACCAAGTCCCGTTAAAATCGATGGACAGGCTGGAAACGAATGGTCCGCTTTCCCGGTAACCGAGTCGGCGAAACCGGCTCCAAGTTGCGGAACCGGCTCCAAACCAGGTCCGACGGTGAAGCTGAGTTTTGCCTATAATGCAGAGGCCTTGTATGGCTTTCTAAACATGGTCACGACGGGTAAAACGAATTGCGAACTCTGGCTCGCTGTAGCCCGCGACACCCTTTGTATTCCGCTTTTGGGCAAATGGAACAGGTCGGGCCGTGTGGTCCAAGCCACGGCCATCAAGACCTTGGAGACCGGGACAACATCGCGCATCGAGTTTGCGCTCTCATGGAAGAAAGTGCTCAAAATGCCGCCGCCGCGGGACGGAGGAGAGATACTGTTCAATATTCGAATGGCGGACGACACTATTTCGTATCTGTGGAATGGCGATGCAGGCTGCAATCTTCCGCCCGCGAGTTACGACCGCATTCGTTTCCGCGATGAAATCACACCGCAAATTCGCATTAACGGGGTCAAACCCTACAACAATTCGGTTGTGGAACCCCATGTGGAATTCCAGTATTTGACCCCGCAGATGCGAAACGCCGTTCAACTCAATGGGCGCGGCATTCTCAATAACACGCGGATATACCAGGAAGGCCGGCACCGGCTGAAGGCAATTGTGTCGGATCCGGGCGGCAAAGTGATCGTGAAAGCCGAAACCACCTTTGTTGTGGACTTCACGCCTCCGATCATCGAAGTCACCGATGTGCCGCCAAAGGAGACGCGAAATTGGATCTACGATCGCGGGCCGGTCCCAGTTGCGGAGCGTACGGTCGAGCCCGTTGTGCGGGTGCGCGACTCGCGCGGGATCCGTTCTGCCCGGGCAACGCTCAATGGAGCGCCCTATCCGCTTTCCGGGATCTTGCTGGGCCGTGACGGGCAATACCGGTTGCGGGTGGACGCGCAGGACTCCAGCGGCAACAGGTCATCCTTCGAGACGGAATTCACAATCGATCGCACCGCGCTCAGACTGTCGGTTGTTTCGCCGCGCCAGGGAACCAGTACCGCGGACAGCCAAATCACGGTCCGCGGCATTGTAAAACCCGCCGGAGCGAAGGTGCAGGTTAAAAACACTCTTTCCTACACGGTTACGGATGACACGACATTCGAAATTCGAAGCGTCCCGCTTGGTGTAGGCCCCAACAGCCTGGAAGTGGTGGCCTATTCAACTCTCCGCAAGAAATATTCCGCGCCCTGCACGGTGCTCGTGCATCGCGACACCACGGCGCCCAGCATTGTCGAGTTCCTCAAACCGAAGCCCTATGATACCATTCCAGGCAGCGTGGGCGAAGTGATTGAAGTCAAATTCCGGGTCCGGGACAATCTCGATTCGGCCTCGCAAATGCACATCGCGATTCCCGGCGCGGAAGTTAAATCCGTTCGCGGCGACACGGTAATTGCCGATATGGTCCTTTTAGGGGAATCGCTTAACTACCCAATCCAGCCCAGCCTGACCGACCGGGCGGGAAACACGGGAACCGGCGAGATGCGTTTCATCTTCGGAACGGCGCCGGTTATCACAATCCGTCATCCCGCGCCCTGGTCCGGGACCCGTGATACGACAATTACCATCAGCGGCGCGTGCAACGATTCCAATACCACCCACGTGTATTTCGACGGCCTGCCTGTGGAACACTTCGAACCGCTTACGGACACATTTGCCCAGCTGGTGGACCTGCGGGATACGATCAATACATTCCTGATTCGCGCCGTGGATGCGGCCGGCTTTGTGGATGTCGAGACGCTGGTTATAGTTGTGGATCGCGTTGCGCCTGTGGTGGTGCTTGTCGAACCGGCGACCCCAAGGACAGTTTTCCAGAATACCCTTCGCGTTGTGGGCAGATTGGAAAACGATCCCTTCGCCACAGTTGTGCTGGGGAGCGATACTTTGCGGCAGGCGGGGGCGACTTTTTCATTTGATTACCGGCTGAAAGAAGGCGAAAATTCAATCTTTCTTACTGCCTGGGACAGTGTTGGGAATGTTGGCCTCTCCAATACCGTGAAGGTGATCTATCTGCGTCCGGACAGCACTATATATGTGGATGCTTCCTATATGGGTAACGACGCAAATGGAAAATCAGACCGGCCGTTTCCAACCATTACCGCGGGGGTGCAGGCGGCATTGTCAGGTTACACCATTCGCATAGCAGCCGGTACTTACCGTGAAAACATTCAAGCCACATCGCCTACTCCGCGGCTCCGGTATTTAGGCGCGGACGGGGTCAAGATGCAACCGACGAACAGCGCAGTGCCAATTTTGACGTTGACATACGGCAGCAGTGTTCAGACGATTGCGTTTGAAGGTTCGGGCGGCACCGGCATTGAAGCGAATGGCGCCGATATTGCCATTCAGGGGTGCTCATTTAGTCTGCTGGATAAGTCTATTCATGCTTCAAGTGGGGCCGGTTTGTTGGTTACCGGCTGCACGAGCGTCGGGAGCACCACCCATTTGGACTTGACCGGGATTACCGGAGGTCGGGTAACCGTTTGCGATTTGCGGGGCGGCACGAATGGGATTCTTATGTCTGCCTGCTCTCTTGCTGTGGACCACAACATACTCAGCAATCTTAATACCGGGATCACTCTTGCCAACTCGCCTCAACCGGGACGGATTGCATTCAATACCATCGCCAATTGTGCGTATGCGGGCATTTTGCTCGACAATTCCTCTCCACGGATCGATCAGAATATCCTGTTTGGAGATAACACAAACATGTTTGGGCTGGGAATTGTGAATGCGAATCCGCGGGTTGAACGCAATGATATCTACGGCCAGATAAATCCGTACGGAGAAGACTTGCCTGGAGTCGGTAATACCAACTTCCTGCGTATCTCCGGCACTGACACCATACAATGCGACTCGTTCGGGAACTTTTCGCGCAACCCGCAGTTTGTGGATACAGTCCAATTTCGGCTTGCATCGGGTTCGGTCTGCAAATGGATGAGCATAGATAGTGGCGAAATCGGCCGTTGGGGCACAGGCACTGTTGCCAAGGCTCGCGTTTCGAGCAGTTTCAACTGGGCACCGGTGCGGATTCTTCCGCTTGGCTTTGCGCCGGTCTCGGCCCACGGCTCCAGCGACGAGGTTGTTGTGTTGGGCAATGGATTGATACGCGTTTACGACAAGAGCGGTCGGGAAGTGCGTTCATGGGCTGCCAAGGCTTCGCGCGTCCGAATGGTACAATCCGGCAAGGCGATGACGGTATCCTCAGACCAGGCTTGCCTGTGGGACCGATGGGGAAATCAGACAGCGCAATTCCGCGCGCCATCCGGCTGGAGCATTGTATCCGAAAACGGAGCGTCCGTGCTTCTCTGCAACGGCCAGGAGGTCAATAGGGTTCCGGCCTTTGGGCCGGGAGGCTCCCGGAAGGGAATCCTGCCATCCGGATTCGAAATGCCGGATGGGGTATCCGACGCAGGCGAATGTGTGGTCGTTGCCAAGAATGGCAAAGTTGCCCTGGCCACATGGGACGGCCGTTTGCTGTGGTCTGTGTCGGTGGAAAAAGTTGAGCGAATGATTGCTTTGCCCGAAATCATTGCCTTACTGACACCATCGGATCATAGACTCACTCTCCTGGACCGTCAGGGAGCCGTACGAACCCGCGTTGGGGAGCTGGGTGCCTTTGAGGGCGGATTCCACGGCCCATGCGACATTTCGACGACCGCCGAGGGACTCCTTATGGGGAGCGATTCCGGCAATGGCCGTGTAGCGGTCTGGGGACCGCCGGCAAAAACCGCGAAATCAACGGGCCCGGCCGACGACAGCGCCACGACCTTGCCGCTGTCGATCCGGGATCTCCGCTTCGTGCCCTCGCCTTATGGACCCGCGAAAGGTCCGGGGTATTTCTGTTTTCGGCTATCCGGCCAGGCGGAGATACGGGTGAAGGTCTTCGATGCGAATGGAAAACCAGTGCGCAGTCTCGAATATGGCCTTTGCCCGGCGGGTATGAACCAGTTGCCCTGGAACGGCCGCAACGGACAGGGAGCTCTTATCGTCTCGGGTCCGTATCACTACATTGTTTACGCATCCGGAGCAGGACAAAGCTGCCGAACAAAAGGTAAATTCAGCGTACGATAATCTCGGCCATGCACCACAGAGCACCGAGAAAGAGATGGTTTGGACCGTCTGCAGAAAGCCTTTCTTTTTTCCCATGATAATCCCAGCGGCCAAGGCCGGATTTGCGGAGGATGAATGATTACATTTGTACAGGACGGATGGGTTGTCGTGGCCCTTCCGGAAACACTCGACCGCCACAATTCGCCGGAATTAAGCAACCTGATCCAAAAGCAGATCGAGACAGGCAAGACCCGTTTTGTCGCGGATGCGGCCAAGCTCAACTACATCGATTCCTTTGGTATCTCGGTCCTTCTGCGGGAATCCAAGAGAATCCAGGCAAGCGGCGGCGAACTGAAAATCCGCAACCTCAAGGGCCAGCCGCTTGATCTGGTGTGGCTTACGGGGACCGACACGTTCCTTGTTCTTGAAGCGGCACAGCCGGTTCCGGGGCAGAAACCGCTCGAGGTGCGGCCATCAAGCGGAGAATTCAGGATCACCAGGGAAAACGAAACGAATGCCGTCGCCGTGGTGCTGTACGGAACCATTTGCTTTCCCACGGCTTCAACAAGCCTTCACCAGGAGTTTGAAAGCCTTCTCTCGCCGGGGCAAAAGGTCGTCCTGGATTTCGCGCAGCTTCTCTATCTTGATTCCGCCACAATGAGCGAGATCCTTTCGTTCAACCACAAGCTGAAGCAGGTGGGCGGATCGCTTCGCATCTGCAATCCCAACTCCATTGTCAAAGACATTCTGGACGCGCAGAACCTTAATGTCATTATTCCCGTTCATGCAAGCCGGTTCAAAGCGTTGGAAAATTGGCCATAGCAAATGCCGCAAGGGAGCCGGAATAAACAAAGGCAGGTGCAGTCGTGTCCGGTTAAAAGTGTTTCATTAACGCATCTCAAAAAGGATTGCGCGGGCCGAAGCCCGTGCGAAAACGGCGCAGGCAAGGCGCGCGAAGCAGGCGTATCAGAGGGAGATACGCCGATGGAGCGCAACGAAGCTTGCGGCGTTTGCAGCCGGGCGATGCCAGAAAAAGCCTTTTTTGAGATGCGCTCATATCAGGGATAATTGAATAGAGCCTACCGGTATTTTGATGAACTGAGTCCAGTTCAAGCGCAGATATACCATTTGGGGACTTCGCGGAAAAAGCGCAGCCTTGGCTTGCGGCCGTATTCCAGTTTATGATGCGAACGCCTGCTTCAACATTTTGCTGATCGCATTCCTGTTTGTCTGCTCAAAACGGTAAACCAATTCGCGGCTGAAATACCAAAACGGTCCGGCGAAAATTATTTTCCTTCCAGCATGCCTAAATTAAAGCAGAGCGATCCAAAATTCATGCGAAGAGCCCTTGAGCTGGCCTGGTCCGTGAAGGGCGCCACCAGCCCCAATCCGGCCGTGGGGGCTGTTGTGGTTTGCGGCGGACGAGTTGTGGGTGAGGGCGCCACACAAAGGGCGGGTTGCGATCATGCCGAGATCGTGGCGCTTAAGATGGCGGGGAATAAGGCGCGTGGCGCGGACCTTTATGTGACTCTTGAGCCTTGCTGCCATTTTGGCCGGACTCCGCCGTGCACCGATGCAATTATCCAGGCGAGTATTCGACGGGTCATCTACAGTATCTCCGATCCAAACCCCAAAGTCCAAGGCGGAGGCGCCAAGCTTCTGGCAAAGGCTGGAATTGAGGTTGAGAAAGGCTTGCTGGCGGATGATTCCGCGCTGATCAATGAGGACTTTTTTAAGTTCATTTTGACCGGGCTGCCTTTCGTCACTTTGAAAATCGCCCAAACCTGGGATGGTTGTATCGCCACGCACGCGGGCGACAGCAAATGGATCACCTCAATCAATTCGCGTACCGAGGTGCATCGTCTGCGGTCGCACTGCGATGCGGTGGCGGTCGGCATTGGCACCGTTCTTTGCGACGATCCCGAACTGACGGTGCGGCATATGAAAGCGCGCAACCCGGTCCGCATTATCCTGGACTCTCGCAATAGTCTTCCCGGAGAAAGCCGGATCGCACGGTCCGGCGGAAACGTTCGAACCGTGGCGGCCTGTGTGCACGCGCCGTCGCATCCGCTCAAGAACATCGAGTATTGGCAGCTCCCGAGGGCAAAGGGCGGGGTGTCGATTCCCGAGCTCCTGCGTCGTGCCGGGCAAGAGGGCATTGTGAGCGTTTTAGTCGAGGGCGGCCGGGAGGTTTTCACCTCTTTCGTTCGGGCCGGTTGCGTTGACAAATACCTGTTCTTCTTAGGCTGCAAACTGCTGGGCGGCGGAACGCATAGCATCGATGGGCTCAAGATCAGGAAAATGGCCGATGCGATCAGCATGGAGCGGGTCGGCGTGGATCGCATTGGGGATGACGTGGTGCTTACGGGCTATTCTTCCCGAGGCGGCCATACGGGAAAGGAGGGTTGACCCATGCGACACAACATGATCGAAAAGAACAACGTAAAGTACATCGAGGGCGTTGCCGGAGAAACTTGGATTGCCGCTGAGCAGGACATCCTGGATTTCATCGTTCATTGCGGGGAATATGATTCCAACCGGATACTCCTTTGCGAAGAAAATCTGGCCGAAGATTTTTTTGACCTCAAGACTCAGTTCGCCGGAAAGATTATGCAGAAGCTTTCGACGTATAGCGTCAGGGCCGCGGTGGTGATCTCCGAAAAGAGGGTAAAAGGCCGGTTTGGGGAAATGGTTTTGGAATCCCGGAAATTTCAGGACGTCCGCTTCTTCACGGACAAGGCGGAAGCGGAAATGTGGCTGGTTCGAGACGTTGGACGTTAAACGCTAGACGTTGGATATTTTTGCGATTTCCTGATACAACTGTCCGCAGGCGGCCGAAATCTCGGTCCCCAGGGATTTTCGCAGAGTGACCGTGAAGGGGCTGGACCCGAGCATTTCCAGGATTCGGCGAATTCGAACAGGGGAAGGGCCGCGCAGTTCCGACCCGGGTTTTGCGTTAAAGACAATGAGATTGAGCTTGCAGGGAAAGCCGCTTAGTTTGTCCTGAAGCTCGCGCAGGTTTTCGTCCGAAGAATTCACGCCTTCAATCAAGACATACTCGAACGTAACCCTCCGGCCGGATTTCTCGAAGTAGTACTTTGCAGCCCCAAGAAGCTGCTCGATGGGGTATTTGCGGTTAATGGGAATCAGCCGGCTGCGGATTTCATCGTTCGGCGCGTTGAGTGAGATCGCCAGGCCCAGGTTTGTCTCTTTGTCGGCCAAATCTCGAATTTTCGGCACCAGGCCGCAGGTGGAAATCGTGATTTTGCGGCCGCCAATGACAAAGCCATAATCGGACTGAAAGATGTCGATGGCAGCCAGCACGGTCTCCAGGTTGTCCAGCGGTTCGCCCATTCCCATAAAGACAATATTGGAGATTCGATCCGAACTCGCATCCTGAAGCGCGATCAACTGCTCGACAATCTCCAATTGCGACAGGTTCCTATGGAAGCCCATCATGGCCGTGGTGCAATAAGCGCAGCCGTATTTGCAGCCAAGCTGCGAAGACAGGCAGGCGGTTCTGTGGTCTCCATCATCCAGCACAACACACTCAATAACCTCGCCAGGGCCATCCAAAAGTCCCAGGGCGATCTTAATGGCCGAGTCGTCCTTTGTCTTCTGGCATGCCTTGACGGGGAGCTTCGAAATATCGGCCATTCCATCGAGCTTCGACCGCAGCTCCGCCGAGATGTTCTTCATTGCATCGAATCGGTCCACACGGTGCCGGTACAACCATTGCATGATCTGACGAGCTCGAAACGGCTTCTCGCCGATTGTGGTGAAGAAGTCTTCCAGTCCCTTTTGCGAAAGGGCCTTGAGCCGGATTTTTTGTTGCGCAGCCGTGATTTTCATTCACAGTAAAGTAATAGGGAGCATTCTGCAAAACCAACTTATCCGGATCAAGCGGCGCCGCTCTTGGGTACTCGGATGCTGGAGGGTTCGCTGTACCCCCCGACTGCAAGGCACAAGCCGGATATTGTTTGGCGTTGCTACAGAGGCGGCACGCCGATTATTTTCTTGTCACTACGGTGGCTGTAGCTCAGTTGGTAGAGTACCAGACTGTGGCTCTGGCCGTCGCGGGTTCAAATCCCGTCAGCCACCCCAAAAAAATGGCCCGTGGAGCCATCTGGCTGCATGGGCTATTTTTTTGCCCCATACCGTGTACCCATTTTCCTCGGGGTGAGCCTTCCCCGATTTGATGGACACCAAGAAAAGGGTGTATTTCATTCCCTGGAGGTGTCCGATGGAAAAGGAATCACGGCGTCGGTATGACGCTGAGTTCAAGCGAGATGCGGTGCGTCTGTGCGAGGATCCCGGACAGGCATGCACGCAGGTGGCCCATGACCTTGGCATCGATGTCACACGTCTGTATAAGTGGCGTAAGGACCGGCGCCTGCGGGGCGAAGCGGCATTCCCGGGCCATGGCCGCCTGGGATTGACACCGCAGGAGCAACAGGTCCGTGAATTGGAGAAAAAACTCCGGGACATCACGTTGGAGACAGCGAAACAAATTTGGTAAGTGTTGCGGCAAATAAATCGATTTCGCCAAATGCGATCTATGCGCAAGTAAATTCCGATTCTATAGGTCGTATCACGGTATTCTTCGAATGTTTCCTACAATTGCGCCATTCAAATAGGTGTCAAGCACGTCTTTCAACGATTTGGTGAATTCACAGAATTCATGCGATTTGTGAATGAATTTGGCGGCCCCGGCATCATAGGATTCCCGGATATCCTTTTCCATAGTGGACGATGAAAGCACAATTACGGGAATGTGTTTAAGGCGTTCCTGCCCTTTGATAAAATGTAGGATTTCAAGTCCGCCTATTCCGGGCAATTTCAGATCAAGCAGAATCAGCTGAAAAGAATCGAAACTGGAAAGAAAATTCATTGCTTGGCCGCCATCCTCGGCTGATTCAAGGATGTAATTCGGTCTGATTTTCCGGAGTGCTCGCTTGGTTAGGAACACGCAATCGCTATCATCGTCAATGATGAGTATTTGTGGAAGAGCATTCGTCATTATCTTCTTCTACCCCCCCCCCCAAGTCCTGCCAAAGTGAAATAAAATGTGGATCCTTTTTCAATATCGCTTTCCGCCCAGATCCTTCCTCCGTGACGCCCGATTATCCTATGAACAATCGCAAGTCCTATCCCGGTTCCTGGGAATTCGCTGGCAGGATGCAAGCGCTGGAATGGTTGGAAGAGTTTATGGGCAAGGGTCATATCAAATCCGGCACCATTGTCGCGAACGAAGAATATATTCTCTTTTTCTTTGGACATCAGCCCTATATCTATGCGTGCGCTCGGGTTCTTGCTGGAATATTTCCAGGCATTTCCAATGAGATTCGAGAGAGCAATCCCCATCAACCGTGCATCAGCGAACGCAGGCAATTCATGCGCGATGTTGATTTCCACATTTCTTTCCGGTCCGGTATTCCGGAGCTCGTTTACAACTGAGTTTGCGATTGAACGGAGATCTATCTCCTGACAGTGCGTCGATTCACGTGATATTTTGGCGAGACTTAGCATATCGTTAATTATTGCGGCCATTCTATCAGTGGAAGTTGCTATGCGCGTGAGAAGGTTCGCAGCATCTTCGTCTAACTTGCCTGAATAATCCTCCAGCAGGATACTGCTGAAGCCTTTGATTGAGCGAAGCGGAGCGCGGAGATCGTGTGAAACAGAATATGAGAATGATTCGAGTTCCTTGTTGGTGGCGGCGAGTTCTTCCGTACGGAGCCGCAGATCCTCTTCGGCCTGCTTACGGGTGGTAATATCTTGAGTTATGCCGAAACCGCCGAGCAGTTGGCCTGATGTGTCGAACTCCAGATAGGCTTTTTCCCGCACCCATTTTGTTTTGTTATCAACCACGATGCGGTGCTCGAAATCATACGGCTCACCGCGCAGGCCGGCTTGCCATTGCATATCCACATTCTGGCGGTCATCAGGATGGACCATGGACAAGAAGAATTCGTACGAAAGCGGCGTTCCTTCCGGCACGCCGAAGATGCGGTGATTCTCGGCCGACCATGTCAGGACGTTCTTTCGGGTGTTGTGCCGCCACCAGCCGATCTGCCCCACCGCCTGGGCGCGATCGAGGTCCTCCCGATTCTCCCGTAGCGCCGCCTCAGCCCGGCGCAACTCGGTCAGGTCATGGCAGGTGAGAAAGATCAGCCGTTCGCCAGCGGCCGTGTCCACCATCGTGCCGCTGTAGGAGAATATCTTCTCCCACCCCTGGTCGGGACGGCGGATGCGCAACTCAAGATTGCGGAGGGATTCCCCGCGTTTGATCCGGCGCATGGGCCATTCGTCCAGATCCAGTTTGTGACTGCCATCGCGCGTCCACAACTCGAAGGTCAACGGCGTATTCTCCAGGGGCTCGATGAACTCGTCCGGGCCGGAAATGCCATGCATTGCGCGAGCGGCCGGATTCCAATAGATTACCTGTTCGTCCTCCGTCGCGATGATCGCGCCTTCCGCGAAGCTCTCGATGGCGGTGTTCCAGCGGATTTCACTTCGCCGCAGCCTCTCCTCGGCCAGCTTTCGTTCGGTAATGTCCGTGAGCATGGACAGCGAGCTCTCATATGTCCCGTCCACGCCATGAATGGGCGCGGCGTTGACGTGAACCCAAAGCGGCGTTCCGTCTCCGCGAATAAGCTTGTATTCATAGGAATCCGGCTCCCCCCGTCTGCGTTTCTCTACGTTGCGATTCGACAACGCTACACCTTCCGAATCCGTGAAATCCATCCACGATTTCTTGATTGCATCATCGAGAGAATAGCCGAGCATCTCTGCCATCCGACGATTCATGTAGGTAGTCTTGCGCTCTGCATCAACTTCCCAGATTCCTTCGTTGGCCATCTCAACAATTCGCCTGTATTTCTTCTCGCTCTCCCGGAGCGCTTCTTCGGCGTGCTTGCGGTCATAAATTTCTTTTTGTAGATCGGCTTGGGACGCGGTGACCTTTTTCAGTTCTGCGGTTGTTTGGTTTACAGCCTCGGCCACTTCGCCAAGCTCGTCATCCCATTCTTTCTTCATTTTGAAATCAAGATCGCCCGCGCCGATGATTTTCATTCCTGCACGAAGCAGCGCCACCGATCTCATGATTCGACGATAGGTAAAGGTGTAGTTGGCCAGGAGGAAAATAGCGAAGAGAAACAAGATAGCATAAACCAGAAAGGTTCGGATATTCGCTAAACGGTCCAACCTGGACCTTATCAGCCCGTTCAGCCTTTGGCTGTCGGAGAACAACCCTTGTGTTTGCACTGCCAACCGACTTGAGGAAACACTAAATAATTCGGAGAAAAGATAGCCGTCGCTTTGATTATTCGGAAAATGTTGAATCCCGGTCAAAACATCGTCAAAAGTCAATTCCAGCTGCCGGACATCCGCAACCATATGCTTCACCAGTTGCTTTTCATTGGCAGTTTCGGGCTTTAAGTTTGCCATCCGTGCCGAGAAGCGGGCGAAACTGGCTCGCCATCTTTCAATTTGCCGGTCTTCGCGGTGTATCAGGTAATCATTCGCCAAATAATTCAATTCCATGGCACCCTGGCTGATATTTTTCGCCAGTTCATCCTGTTCGCCGCTCTTCTTTACATGGTTGTCCATTATCGCCAGAAATATCAAAACGCAGGCTATGATAAGGCCGAAAAGGAAAATTGTTATGCTGAATCGCGTTTTTATCTTCATTTCATCTTACCAAATTCACTGCTTCCGGTTTTGCGCTTTCCAAGAAGTCGCCGCGAACATAATTCCTGAAATCCGGTATTTCGATTTTGCCGGTCACGTTGCTTTTGACCATCCAGCGCGCTTCATCTTCCAATGCTACAATAAGCGATTGGTCGAGCTCCAAGGTAAACTGATCCCTCTCCCAGGCGGATTCCGCGAACGTGGCATCCACGTTCAACCTGTTTTGCATGATTGCTTTTGCCTTGACGGGGTTATGAACCGCATATTCCTCGGCTTGTTCAATTGCTCTAAGAAAGCGGACCGCCATTTCAGGATGTTCGGCAACCCATTTGTGGGAAGTGGCAATCAATCCGAATATGTGTTGGCCCCTTTGAACCGGCCAGAAAACGGCGTTTTCACCCAAACGCTTGCCGGCCGCATCCGCGTGTGGTTGAGCTGTCAGGATGGCGTCAACGGTTCCGTCAGCGACCGCGTTTTCCCATTCCGACGGGGTTTTAAGATTGACCACCGCTATATCCCGCATAGAAAGAGCATTCAATAGGAGAAATCTGCCTAGATAAAATTCCGCAATTGTTCCAAAAGTGGTTCCGATCTTTTTCCCCTTAAGGTCTGAAACCTTTTCAATTCCGCGATCTTTCCGTCCGACAAGGTAAAGATTCTCAACTTTGGCGATAATTCCAATGATGACACTCTCCAATCCTTGAAACGCCTTACGGACGATCGGGAATTCAGTGACCCCAACCACTATGTCCGCTTCCCCGTTCAACATTCCGTCAAGAGACTTTGCCCCGCTATCATACCGGCGCAAGGCAACATCCAATCCATTCCGGCCGAAAAAGCCATTGTCCATGGCGACCCAAAGGAGCGTTGCATTCTCAAATGGCGACCAGGCTACGGTGATGTGCTCTGTCTTAACCGGCGTTTTCTTGGAGGAAACAAACAAAAAGCTGGCTCCGGACACAAAAATCGCAAGAACGGCCAAAATGGGAAGGAGCTTCTTGCTTGTCATATCAATGAGTGGAATTCGCCGATCCGGTTCTTACGCTTCCCAATGGATTGTCGTAGTAATTAGAGCGCATCTCAAAAAGGCTTTCTGGCATCGTCCGGCTGCAAACGCCGCAAGCTTCGTTGCGCTCCATCGGCGTATCTCCCTCGGATACGCCTGCTTCGCGCGCCTTGCCTGCGTCGTTTTCGCACGGGCTTCGGCCCGCGCAATCCTTTTTGAGATGCGCTCTACTCACGTCTCTCTAACGAACCGTGAAACCACAGAGTAACACTGAGCACAGAGAAGAGGACACAGAGAGGAGAAATATCTGTTCTGGCGCGGTACGCGCCACAATGCTTTCCTCTGTGTTCTCATTCTCAACTCGGATTTCTCTCTGTGGTTTCATGGTAACCTGAGTAATTACTGGTTGTAAATCCAATTCCTGAAATCCGGAATTTCGGGCCGGATTTTTCGACGCGGAGCCCGGAAACCTTTGATACTTCGACTTTGCTCTATACACCAGCTTCGCTTAGGACAGGACTCGAACCTCTTCGCCGTGATCGGCTGCAAAATACCAAATGGGAAGGCGGAAATAAATCGGAAAAGAAGGACTGTCGACGAGCGCGTGAGGGGCAAATTCCTTGAGCTTCTCGCCTATTTCCAGGGGTTGCATGCAAAAAGTTCGGAAACAATCCACAAAGGGACCCCAAAAAAATGGCCCGATAACGTGTACGCGGTGTTGGGACATTTTTTTCCCTTTTATCGTGTACCGTTACCGTTTACCTTTCTTCTCCCGACCATTTTTTGGGGGTGAGTGAACCCATCGCTTGGCTCGGTTAGGCACACAGAGACTATTTTGATGGACCATTCCTGCGAGGTAAGGACCAGGACGATCCTGGAGAGGGTGGGGAAGTAGCTTGTTACCTGATCCTTCGAGCCCGGTCCGACCGGTTCTTCCGCCGATGTTTTAATGTTTTTCGGTAGGCCCTGATGTCGGAGATGCCCGGAAAAGGATACAGCCGGGTCCCCTGATGTTTATTTGGAGCCGGCCGAAAACCGGGATCGCGCAGCTGGTTGATTGCTTTTAATACCAACGCTGACGATTCAGCAAAAATTATATCCAGCACTTTTGCGAAGGAGGCCTCCGGCGGAATACGCAGCGGTTCCTGTAGAATTATCGGCCCCGAATCGATGCCTTCATCAACAAAATGGATAGTAACCGCATGATCAGGCGGTTCCTCGGCATGAGACCAAAATGACGCAAGGCGCCCGCGAAAACGGGGCAGACGGGAGGCGTGCCGGTTCAGCACTCCGATGGTCGGAACGGACAGAATCGCCTTTTTCAGGATCAGCTCACTTTGGTTGACCACGACATCCGGTGCAATCTCCCGGAGACGTTGCACAAAAACAGGATCGTTGGCATCGCGGAAATCGATGACCGGTATTTGATGCCTGTGCGCAATGCCACGCAGGCTTCGCCGGTCCACCCAAGTTCCGGTCAGGCCGCATGCGGCTATCAGCCTGCACCAAATCCTGATCCAGGCATTCCGCAAAAATCCGGCAGGTTCCAGCAGCAGCCAAAGCAGGTAGGCATACTGCAGCCTGGCGGAAAGAGAACGGGGATGGCCGCCAGCCCCACGATTGCCGGCCAGAGCGATCAGTACGATTTCTCCGGGCATGGCCTCGACCACACGCCTGAAAAACGGAGAAAAGGCAACCGGGTCTTCCTGTGCAATAATCACGATTCTCATGCAATTTTTCTTTTTCCCAAAATCCTGATTTGACCGCTGGCTCCATTCATGGCGATGCGATCGCCGTCCTTCAGGATCGACATGGCATTTTTTACACCGACAATGCAGGGGATGCCCATCTCTCGGGCTACAATCGCCGAATGCGACAACATGGAGCCCTTTTCAACGATCAACCCGCTGATCAGTGGAAAAAGCACGGTCCAGCCCGGATCCGTCTGACGGGCAACCATGATTTCACCTTGCAGTTTCAAATCAGAATCAGGACGCTCCACGACCTTGATTTCCCCCTCAAGGAATCCCTGGCAGCATCCCAATCCTTTCAACTCGTTGCCATTGGCGGATGGTGCCGGGAACACCGGAGAGGATAAATCGTTTCCATATACCTCACCTCGTGTTTCCAGATGATCGGGCGGGGCTGGTCCCTCGCGATAGGCCTGGAATTCTTTCCGCCGCTGCCGGATCAGGGCATCCAGACTCGTCGAAACTGCAGTTCCTTCGATAAAGGAGATGATTTCGTCCAGCGTGAGGTAGAAGATATCATCCGGTTGAGAAATGAAGGAGCGGACAGTCCATGAATGGCCAATGGACCGCATAAGGCCCCTCACTAAGCTGTACGCCTGCGTCCTGGCAAAACGCTGGTTTTCCCTGTTTCTGACCGCTGCCCTGGTGTTTTTCACGATCCATTGATAAATCCAGCGTCGCGGCAGCAAAAGGGAGGATAGATGCCAGCCAAGGGAGCGGAAGGCCGTTTTCTCGGCCTGAAGGCGTATTTCTCTTTCACGCACGTTCCTGTTTTCCCGAGTCGGGGTTTTCAACCGCAGAAAATTCTGGATTGTGGCCATGACAAAAAGCGGATTTTCCCGCATGGGCACTGACTCGAGCTTCATTTCCTCAACGGCTCTTACCCCATAGCGGTCGAGAAACTCAGCAAGGGCTGCCGCAGCCTCGCGATACGGGCGCTCGCATCGGAGTTTTTCCAATGCAGCTTCGGGATGAAGGGATGCGATGTCCTCCGCGGTTTTCCCCAAATTCTTCAACATGCCAGCTATGTCCTGAAGGCCGGTGACCACCTCGGTGCTGGAGATATTCCCTTCACCACAAAGGAGATCGTTATACAGGTTGCCCGAATGATCGTTACACCATTCCTGGGTTTTCGATTTCAGCAATCCGTAAAAGATCATAGCCTCAAAATCGTTGATAATGGGTGCCTTCCATTTCCATAAAATCCGATCCTCCAGGTCCCTGTAAACCCGGAGGCATTCCTCCGGACTCAGTCTGGAAAAATCCATTTTTGCATACTCGCTGTAGACCTTCCGGAATTGCCGGTGAAAATCCTCTATCCGGGCCGGCAGAGACAGATGCGCCCGGACCATTTTTAAGGCAACGCGGGCCAGCCTGGGGAGGAACACGAACATTTTTTTCAGGCGGCCGGCTTCGGGTTTTTCGAGGTTTACCGCGGGCGACACCTTGAGTCCCATCATCTGTTCCATGAATCCCTTATTGTATTCGAATCCGGGCATCATGGCAACCAAACGGTACCAGTTGAGCAGATTATAATAAACCCGCCCGCGGATCAGACCCAGCATGTTCTCGAATATTTTTCTGTTGGCGAAAATGGTTTTTTCATCGGCCCCGATTACCCGGGCAAACTGCCAATACACCGAGGTGTAGGCGCGCTTGATAAAGGAAAAAGTCAGCGGTGTGGTAACACCACAGTAGCTTTCCACAATATTCGAATTATCCCAGATTTGAAGGGAGCCAACCGATCCCGCGGCACCCGCCGTGACAGGCCGGGCCTGGAGGATCCAGAGTTTCTCCCGTTCGACCGCAAATTCGATATCCATGGGCCTGTCTTCCAGAGCCTCGATGGCCAGAGCCTGCTGAACAATGGTCTTGAGTGATTCCAGGCTCAAGCAGGGGGAATTCCTTTTTTCAGGCGGCAGTTCCACTACAACAGTCCCTTTTTCGCCATCACAGAGGATTGCCTTTTCCTTGCTGGCGATGCTTTGCCCCGTTATCCGCCCTTGCCGGTTAAAGGTAAACGTATCAGCCTCCAAGATGCCCGAGACAAGCCCTTCTCCCAGACCCCATACACCTGAAACCACAACCGTCTCCGCTGAACCCGAAACCGGGTCGGACGTAAAAACAACCCCGGCACTGTCTGGACTGACCATTTTCTGAATAATGACCCCTGCCTGCGCGGAAAATGGATTGATGCCGTGCTCCAGCCTGTAGGCAACGGCCCGTTCTTCATATAAGGAGGCCCAGCAATGACGGACAGCATTCAGTAAATGCTCCCTCGTGGATACATTCAGTACGGTTTCCATCTGTCCGGCAAAGGACAGCTCGGCGCCATCCTCGTCCGAGGCAGAGGACCGCACCGCAACGGGATCGTTGCCGGATATCCGTTTCCATGTCTCGTGAATGGCGGTTTCGGCATCGGGGGGAAAGGGAAATTGGCGAATTTGGGCCGCAAGGTCCTTCAAACGGTTCGCCGTGGACTGCCCGGACGGGTTTGCCAATTCCAATAATTCCGGATCCCCGGAAAGAAGGTTCGAGAAAAATAGTCCGGTAAGAACGGCCCATGGCGGCACCGGTATCCCGGCAGACGTTAACCGGTAGAGACCCCAGGCCTTTCCGCCGGTTTGTGGGCGGAAAGCTTCGGGAATCTGCTCATTGAAAAAAAAGACGAAACGCTCCCCGGTCATACCGAAACCCCTGCAGCAATCGCCGCGATCAGGTTGAAAAGAATAATAAAAGCCGAACAAAAAGCCCTAAATATCCTGGCTTGGACCATTCCTGGTTTCAAAAGAAATGCGGCCGAGGATCCCCCAAAAGCCAGCAACACCATGGCGCTGATAACAAAAAAAGAACGGTTCCAGCCAATCCGGAAACCGATGTGCCATAAAATCAGCGTGGAAGGGAGCGCCTGAAGGAGGAAAATATTTAGAGCGGCTCTTGCCGGTCCGAAATTTCGGGAATAGGATGCCACACCTTCGCGTTCTTCCTTTGGGGAAAAGGTCTTCCGGCCGAATTCATAAATATTGAAAACGAAATAGGAGGCCACCACGAAAAACCAGAATTCCGCGGGCGCATTCCAGAAAAACATGTCGATGGCCGCACTAAAAACAAACAGGACAATCCATCCTGCAACGACCGTATGGAAAAGAGCGTACGTGGCCAATCGCGGCCGCAACCAGGTCCCAATAAAGAACTCCCGGTACATGATACCCGTATAGCAGACAACACATACCATTCCAACAGTGGAAGGCAGCCCGGCCGAAGCCGCCA
>CAYVZU010000024.1:0-37927 GCA_964455935.1 uncultured Fibrobacterota bacterium | reverse complement strand
AAACCTTCTCACACTATATGTGGGGGGTACCCACTGAAAAGTCGGAAGAACCTATTTTTAAATCTCCATTCTCGTGCAGTTCGGCAACCGCTTGGCTGGACTTTTCGAATACCAATCCTTGCGGCTGATTCGTAACGTAGTTGGAGGTCAAATCGCCTTTGATATGCGTATTATGGATGGTTCCTTTTTGCTCCGTCCAAAGGATGTCCTGCCCTGTGGAATTTTCAATTAGAAGTTCGCCGCTGCCGGGCTCCCCGGTTGACTTCTTTTTCAGCGTGCCAGAGAAAGTGACGTTGCCATTTTCATCTATTGTTACAGCCGCGCTTCCGTCGTTCTTTTGGAAAACGAGATTATCGGCGAACGCAGAATAGAACAGCGCAAATACACCCAAAACAGACGGGACGATTATCCGCATCCTTTTTCCCACTTTCTTGCCCATTTCCAACAGGCTGGACTTCCTTTGTCGCATTAGGAAACGAATAAACAACTGTATATATGGGAATCACAATCGTTCCGTCAAGATATTTTTTTATTAACGGGTGGAGAATTGCCGCAAAATGGCACTGGCGGTTGCGGCAATGCAGCCGTTTTTTGCCAAGTCAAAGCCTTTTTGGGGAACAAAGGTGACTGCAAATCGTATTTTCCAATTACCAAATTTCAGGGAGGAAATCATGCAACGCTGGATTCTGCTTTCATTTCATATCGCTTTGCTTGCCGTATGGATGGGTTGCGGAAATCGAGAAAAGACCGCTTCGGACAACATGCTTCGTTACCGGCTGGATGGCGACCCACCCACGCTGGATGTGGCCCACGGCACCGATACCCGATCCGCGACGATTTTGTTGAAGGTCTTTGACGGCCTGGTGCAGTATGAGCCAACGACGCTGAAGGTGGTCCCCGCCGTTGCCAGGAGTTGGATCATTTCAAAGGATGGTCGTCTTTACACCTTCACATTGCGCAACAACGCGTTCTTCCACAACGGGCGCAAGGTGACCGCGCACGATTTCAAGTATTCGTTCGAACGGATACTCAATCCCAAGACCGCCTCGGAGCGCGTGTGGGTTCTATCGCCGATACAGGGGGCAACGGCGTTCGAGAGCGGCAAGGCCGGAGAGGTTTCGGGAATCCGCGCGCTGTCCGATTCAATCCTGGAGCTTCGCCTGGAGACGCAATTTGCCCCATTCCTGGGCCAGCTTTGCATGGAGGCAGCCAGCGTCGTACCACGGGAGGAAGTGGAAAAGGGCGAAGACTGGCTGCAGCATCCGGTTGGTTGCGGCCCTTTTAGGCTAGCCTCGTGGAGCCGCGGAAATGAGATTGTCCTGGAGCGCTTTGACCGTTTTTACGGCGATTCAATCAAGTATGCCGGTATCCGGTTCAAGATCCTTCCCAGTGTGGACGTCGCATTCCAGCAATATTTGTCGGGCGACCTGGATTTCCTGGATGAGATTCCGCAAGGCCGGGTCGCGGAGCTGCGCACACAAAGACCAGCGGAGCTGTCCGTGTGGCCCATTCTGGGGATCTATTACATCGGTTTTAATCTGGATCGCCCGCCCTTCAAAGACAATCTCAATCTGCGCCGCGCGTTTTGCCGCGCAATCGACCGGCAGGCCATGTGCGATGCCATTTTTGAAGGCATGGCGGAACCCGCACAGGGAATTCTGCCGCCCGGTATTGAGGGTTTCGATTCCACCATCGCTGGATATGCCTACAATCCACAAGAAGCCAAGCGCCTGCTGGCCGAAGCGGGATTCCCCGAAGGCAAGGGCCTGCCCGGCATTCGCTTATGGTTCAATCAGAACGAGCGGCACCGCAAGGTGGCCCAATACATGCAGTCATTGTTGGCGGAGATTGGGGTTAAAATTGAACTGAAAGAAATGGAATGGGGCACGTATTTGGGCGCCCTGCAGGAGGGCGAACCCGAGTTGTTCCGTCTGGGATGGGTCGCGGATCTTCCGGACGCGGACAATTTCCTTTATCCGCTCCTTCACTCATCGGAGATTGGCAAGGGCGACAATTTCTCGCATTTCCGCAACACGGAATTCGATGCATTGATCGCTTCGGCCAGGGCCACAACAAAGGCCGCTGAACGAGTGGATCTGTATCGAAAGGCCGACCGGTTGGCCTCGGAGCAGGCTGCATGGATCATGATCTCGTATAGCAGGGACGCCTGCCTACTCAAGCCGGACTGGAAGGGACTCGCCCTCTCAAAACAGGGCGATTTTGCAATTCCATTCGAAAGATTGGAGCGGGCCCAATAGGGGCAGAACCCTTTTTTTAAGAGTTGACTGGATTACAGGATTGATCTGGAGGTGTAAGTACTCAGGTTTCCGCAGAGAGAAAACCGAGTTAAGAATGAGAGCGCAGAGGGAAATCTTTCTGGCGCGTGCCACGCCGGAATAGAGCTTTTTTCACCTCTGTGTCCTCTTCTCCGGCCTCCGAGCTACTCTGTGGTTTCATGGATTTGTATCCCGCTATCCTATCCAAATTCGGAATGTAACGACGCATGATTCCCAACTCCCAACTGACTCCCCGTCCCATTGGCGTCCACGTCTCGATCGCGGGCGGCTTCACAAAGGCCCTTGAGCGCGCCGGGAATTTGGGCTGCACGGCCATGCAGATCTTTGGCGGAAATCCGCGCGGATGGAAGCCCCTCAAGGTTTTGGCCCGCGACATCGAAGAATTCCGGAAAATAAAACAGAAGAGCTCGGTTACAACGGTTGCCATGCACGCCATCTATCTGATTAATCCAGCGGCAATGGTTACTACAATCCATGAGAAGAGCATTGGTAAATTGAAAATCGAGGTGTCATTGGCCGCCGGATTGGGTGTGGATTTCTACGTTGTTCACATGTTTAGACCGGGCCCTCCGGCCGAAGCCCGTCTTGAGCGATTCGCAGCGGCTTTGGATGAAGCCTGTTCGATTCCTGCCGGCCCAAAAATTCTAATCGAGAGCACAGCCGGCGAAGGGCCCGGCCAGGCATTCCAGTCCATTGCCCGGCTGATCTGCAGGGTGCAAAAGCCAAAGCGCATCGGGGTCTGTCTGGATACAGCACACCTCTTTGGCGCGGGTTTCAATCTGCGTTCCAGGACGGGCATTGAGCAAACCCTGGACGAGATCGAGGGCGCGCTGGGTCCGGATCGGGTCGGCCTGATCCATGTGAATGATTCCAAAGCCGGCCTGGGCTCGCACCAGGACCGTCACGAACACATTGGAGAAGGAAAGATCGGGTCCAGGGCAATGCGGGATTTTCTGAGCCATCCCCGAATCGCGCACATTCCATTGGTCCTTGAGACGCCGCACATGACCCAAGACGAGGATCGGCGGAATTTAGGTGTGTTGCGCCGGTTATTGTCCACCAAGATCCACCGGCCGGACCGATGAGCCATCGCCTCTCCCTTCGCCATTTGTTTGGGCGTGCCGCGGCGGCGATCATTCTTCTTATCTCATCCGGGCAACTGGGAACCGAGAGCCGGCAACGTTTGTCTTCGGTGGGCTATTTCTCTTTTGCGACAAGGGATAGAAAGATATCGGCAATGTCCGCGTCGAACTGGTGGCCACGACCTTCCCAGATGCGGCGGCAGGCCTCGGCTTTGCCCAGCGATTTGCGATAGGGCCGGTCGCAGGTCATCGCGGCATAGGCATCGGCCGCGGCCAGGATGCGCGCCCCAATGGGAATCGACTCGCCCACCAGTCCTTCGGGATAGCCTTCACCGTCATAGCGCTCATGATGGTAAAGAATCGACGGAGCCAGGTGCCGCAAAAACGGAACCTCCTTTACGATGTTGGCGCCCAAGGCCGAATGGCTTTTCATGACGCTGTTGAATTCCTCGGTTGTCAGGAGACCGGGCTTGTTGAGAATATGTCCCGGAATCCCGATCTTTCCCACATCGTGAAGAAGTCCCGCATTCACGATATCGGTTACGTCCTTTTCGCTCATCCGCAACTCAACGGCAACCATACCGGCATATTTGGAAACCAACTCGGAATGGCCGCCCGTGTAGGTGTCTTTTGCATCCACGGCCAGAGCCAGGGCCTTGATCGTTTTGAAGTAGTTGCGCTTCATTTCCTCGTAGAGATGCGAATTTGAAACCGCGATGCAGGTCTGGCCGATGAGCGAGGCCATCAGCTCCCGCACGGGCGCCCCCAGCGCGGCGCCGGGCCGCACGGCCACCAGCGCGCAACCGAAGGTTCCCTCGTGATTGACGAGCGGCACGGAAAGCGCTTCGCCCAGTTCGGCCAGCTTTTTGCGCGCCGATGATGGTTCGGACCTTCCGTACTGAACGAAAGCCGTCTCGTTTGCGCCCCCTTTTTTCTCATCCGGCCGGTTCCTGGCCATGATGTCGCAGGCCTGCTTCAAACAACCCGGAGCAGCGGAAAGCCGGCTCCAGTAGACCATTTCGGTGCGGGTCTCACCCTCGGCCAGAATTGCGGCAAAATCTACGTCATGGCGGAACTTGCGCTGAAGGGTTGTGAAGAAATGATCGTAGATGTCTTTTCGTTCGATCTTCTCCATCAGGGTTTCGCTGTATTCGCTGACGAACGTAAGGTGCTGAAGTTGATGCTTGAGGGATTCGTAAAGCCGTACATTTTCAATGGCCACACCCACCTGGGAAGCCAGAACATTGACCACTTGGAGATCGTTCTGCGAGAGATCCTTTTTGCGGCGTGTCAGGTTGATGGCGCCAACCACGCGCTCGCCGGCCAGCAGGGGAATGGAGACGGAGGAACCCGCATCGGGGGCCACGGGAATGTCGGTCTCGGGATAGGTCCGTCCGCCGCGAATCAGCAGGGGCCGCCTGTTCTTCACGGCCCATTCCGAAGCCGGCCACTCGTGCGCGGCGGCAAGGGATGATGTCCTGTTTGCGGGCCGGTCGCTCGAACTGCGAACCAGCTTCAGGTCGTTGGTATCGAAGTCAACCAGCTGCAGCGAACCGCTCTCCGCCTTTGACAGCTTCAGGCTCTGCTCCATCGTGAACGTAAGCAACGCGTCCATGTCCTGCGTCGAGGCCAGATAGCTTGTGACCTTGTGAAGGGCCGCCATCTCCTTCAGAATGATGTTGTCACGGGAGAGTCGCCGGACCTCCAGGGCCATGCGGATCTTCTCCTCAAGCTCCGAAAGATTGAATGGTTTGATCATGTAATCGAATGCCTCTTCCTGAAGAGCCGTGATGGCGCTGTCAAGAGAGGGAAATCCGGTAATGACGATGACGGGCAGGCTTGGATCGATCCGTTTAAGGTCTCCCAGCAGCGAAATTCCGGTGGGTCCCTCCAGGCGGATGTCGGAGATCACAACGTGCGGCTGCGTCTGGCGGAACAGGGTCAGCGCAGAGCGGGCCGAATCGGCCGCAAAGACGTCGTACCCCAGTTTCTCCAGGTATTCGCGCAGCAGCGATCGAATGGGCGATTCGTCGTCCACGACCAAAACGCGTTTTCGTCCCTGCGTTTCCAGAGAAAACGAGAGCCGGTTTTCGGCGAATGCCGCCGCCACTTTGACCATGCAATCCCACCTGGTTCCGGGCCGATTTCGTGAGCCACCCTTGCCCGCTCTAGCGCTAATATAAAGGGTGTCTGAAAGGGGTGTAAATACGAAACAGCGATCAGTCGCGAAAGGTCAGCAGTCCATGCCTGGAATTCAATGGCACGCAGCACGGATATCGATGGATCGGGGACATGCTCTCCCGACCCTTTTCCGAGTTGGGCGTTCCATGCTTCCGATTGCCTGCTTGCAACCGGCAACTGGCTGCTGATTTTTCATCCCTTTAAGGCCCAGTGAAGGCCCCACTGAAAATTCAGGCCCGGCAGCGGATAGGGATAGAAATACGCTCGACGGCTGTCGAAGAGGTTGCCGATCTTGTAGAAGAGCCGGAACGTGCGAATCTGAAGGGCAATTCGCAGAGAAACATCCCAGAACGGGTCGAGTTCGACCCATTGCCGATTCTGAAGGTCCGCCGCCGCATTCCGCCCGGTGTAATCGGCCATCAGGGCTGTCTCGATCAGAAGACGGTTTTGGACAGCCATGCGGATATAACTCGCCCAGAGGTGGTTCGAAATCTCTGGCCACCCATTGCGGTTCAAGGTGAGTTCCTCGCCAAAACGGATGGGGCCGATGTCAAAGCGGTCAAGGCCAAAGGTGGTTGCGCCGGCGGCCGGAGGATTGACATGGCCGGCAAGAGCCAGCATCGGCATGCCCCCGCGCCGGGTCTCTTCCTGGCGCAGCCACAGCCGGAAACCGCGCCATTGGGCGCCGGCCTGAATCGAGAACTGGGCCAGGGTGTCCTTCGCCGAACGGGACCGCAGAAGCGGAATCCCCGCATACGTTAGACTGGCTTGGGGAAACGCCACACTGTAGGCCAGGTCCGCCTGCGCAAAGGCAAATGGATAATCAAGGCCAACGCTCTGTCGTGTGCCGTATTCGAGTTCACCGCCTTCCATCCCAATCTCGCCGAAAGCGATCCAGGCAACCGGCCCCCATTGGGTATGGCTGTTGCCCCACAGGCGTGCCGGCGTCTGACCCGAATCGGAGGCAAAAACCTTTTCGCCCCCGGCCAGGAATCGGGTTCGCCCGAGGACAATCGAGTCAACAAGCCAAAGGCCGTTCTCCTCAGGTCCCTGATAATATCCGGCTGACCAGAGACCAAGCGGCGTGCCAATGCGCTGGTAGTTGAATGCGTAGTAACCCAATTCCTGCCGCCGTTCCCAGTTCAGAGGCGACTCCGAAAAAAGGGAATCCGCCGAACGATACGACGAGAACACGGCCGCGATGCTGCCGTATCCAAGGTCGTACTGCCCGCCTGCGCGGATCTCCCGCACGCTTTGGCTCTGGTTGATTCCTTCGCGCATAATGCGCGCGCTGTCGCGGCCGATCGATTCGTAGAATGTGGTAATTACATCGGGATGAGTATAGTCCCGCGACTCGGTGCTTAACGAGCGCGAATGGAAGAACAGGCTGAATTTACGGCTCAATTTTCGCGCGAAAAGGACATCGAGCAGGTTCTCCTCGAAGGGCCCTGTCTGCCAGAATGCATCGGTCAGGGGCGGCGTGGGCGCGGATTGAAAGCTCTCCAACTCTAGGCGCAGCTCCGATGGCCCTCCCCTGCCCGGCCCCACGCAAACCGATACGCGTGAAAACGAGGCCGGCGACCAGCGGCCCGCCGAAGGCCAGCACAGGTCGTTGGCGCCAAAGGGAACCCCATCGAGAAGCACTGCAATCCGCTGCAGCTTTGTGCCATGCCAGCGAAGCTCCTCGGCCCCGCCGACCAGGGAACTGCGATGAACGGAAATGCCCGGGAGGATTGCAAGCAGCTCCGCCAATGTTGGCGCATCACTCCGCCGGATTTGATCGGAATTAAAGGTAAATCCAAATGGAGTCCGGCTGAAGAAGTGGCCTTCGCCGGAATCGGCCGCCACAAGGGCCGAATCCGCGGCCCTAACCGGAAGGGCGGCTGCGACCCAGAAACACAAACTCCACAGGAGTACGCGGCAAGTTCTCATCCAATAGAAAATACGAATATTGCCGGAAGGTCCCCCAAGCAAGGAGTCGGTTTGCAGTGTCATCTCCCGGATGACCATCACGGCTCCCATCCGGCCGTGCCCCAAGCCAGCTTGCCTCGGCTCTCTATGTTTTCCAGCTATCGCAACCGTGTGCGGTTTTTTGAGAGGAGATCCTGAAGCGAGGGCTTCCTGGGTTGGGGTGGGCGGCCCGGGGGTTGCCTGGAGTTTCCGCCATGCCTGCTTTCTGGCCCGGCGGGCCGGGCGGGCGCCGGCGTTGTCTGCTTGATCGAAAGGGAGATGCGTTTCTGCTCCAAATCCACGGCCAGAACCTTCACCTTCACGACATCTCCCACATGCACCACCTCCAGGGGGTCCTTGACGAAACGGTGAGCCAATTCAGAGACATGCACCAACCCGTCCTGATGCACGCCAATATCAACGAACGCGCCAAAATTGGCGACATTGGTGACATTGCCCTCCAGGACCATGCCGGGCTTGAGATCCTTCACTTCGCGGATATCCGACTTGAACGAAGCGGTCCTAAATTCCTTTCGGGGATCGCGGCCGGGTCTTGCCAATTCTTCCATGATATCCTGCAATGTCGGGAGACCTATGCCGCGCTCTTCATCAAGGAAGTCCTCGGGCCGGATGGCCGAGGCCAGGCCCGCATTTCCCACCAGGGAAACCACATCGGTTTTCAGGGCCGCGGCCATTTTCTCGACCACGCCGTAGCGCTCGGGGTGCACGCCGGAATTATCCAGTGGATTGTCGCCGCCGCGAATGCGCAGAAACCCGGCTGATTGTTCAAAGGCCTTTGGCCCAATGCCGTTGACCTTCAGGAGCTCGGCCCGATTGTGAAATGAACCGTTCTGATTTCGGTGCTGGATAATTGAACCCGCCGTGCGACTGTTGAGCCCGGCCACATAGGAAAGAAGCTGGCCCGAGGCGGTGTTGAGGTCCACACCCACATTGTTCACGCAGGATTCCACCACATCGCCCAGCCGTTTTTTGAGCCGGTTCTGGTCCACATCGTGTTGATACTGGCCGACGCCCAGCGACTTGGGCTCGATCTTGACCAGCTCGGCCAGCGGGTCCTGCAGCCGGTGGCCGATGCTGATGGCCCCGCGGACAGTCACATCCAGGTCCGGAAACTCCTCGGCCGCAACCGGAGACGCGCTATAAACCGAAGCCCCGGACTCATTGACCACGATCACCTCGGGTTTGCGGCCCAGCTTGCGCTCCAATTCCTGTCCTGCGTCTGAATCCAGGAACTCGCGCAGGAAGGACTCGGTCTCGCGGGATGCGGTCCCGTTTCCAATCGAAATCAACTCCACATTGTGCTTGAGAACCAGGGCCGACACGGTCCGGCCCGCGCCGGTTTTGTCGTTGCGCGGCTCGGTCGGGTAGATGGTGGCGTTCTCCAGAAACTTGCCGTTACGGTCTAGCACGGCCAGTTTGCACCCGGTTCGAAATCCCGGATCCACGGCCAGCACGGGCCGGGTTCCGGCCGGCGGCAGCAGCAACAGGTTGCGCAGGTTCGCGGCAAAGTTGTCGATCGCATCTTCGTCAGCCGTCTGCTTGCGGGCGTTGCGCACCAGGCCAATCAGCGAATTCTTCATGAGGCGGTTATAGGCATCCTCGACAGCGGCGGCCATGAACCGGCCGCATTCGGTTCCGGGCTTTGGCACCACTCGTTTCGAAAGCTCGGCGACAAGGGCCGCGTCATCGGCTTCAATGGTGAAGAGCAGCACGCCCTCGGCTTCGCCGCGGCGGATGGCCAGCATATTATGCGAGGGAATCGTGGCCACGGGCGAGCGGTAATCGTAGTACATCTCGAACTTGGAGCGCTTTGCCTTGAAGTCGTCCTGCACCCAGGAATGAAAAACGCCTTTCTGCTCGTAGGCTTTGCGCACAAAATCGCGCAGTTCGGTCGTGTCAGCGACCTGCTCGGCCAGAATATCGGAGGCCCCTTGAAGGGCTTCGTCCAGTGTCGCCACGTCCTTGAATTGATCTTTCAGGGATTCGGCCAGGCCCAGCTGGGTGGCCGCGTCGTCGGCTTCAAGGATTGCCTGCGCCAGGCAGTCCAGTCCCTTTTCCCTGGCGACACTGGCGCGCGTCTTGCGCTTGGGTTTATAGGGCAGATAAAGCTCTTCAAGCTCCACTTTATCCAGACAGTCTTGAATGCGTTTTCCCAGTTCAGGCGTGAGTTTGTTGAGTTCGGAAATGGTTTTAAGGACCGTTCCCTTTCGCTCCTCTAGTTCCTTGAGGTATGTCCAACGTTCCTCAAAAGCGCGCAGTTGGATTTCATCCATGTTCTGCGTGACTTCTTTGCGGTAGCGTGAAATAAAGGGAACGGTTCCGCCCTCGCGGAAGATATTGAGAACGCTTTCGACCACCGGTACGGACCGGTCGAATTCGCGGCCAAGTACAACAGGAATTTCTACGGGCATGGTAAGAGAACCTCTCAAAAAAAGTTGGGGATTAGAAAATAGCTTTTGCCGCCAATCCAGACATTGACGGCTCCGAACCCGGGATGCTCCCGATGCGCTCACGCGCCGGAGAGACTTGATTTTCGCCGTGGATTTCTCTATGATATCCGGACGAGCAAAGGTTGCGTGGCCTGATATGAATAGGACTGAGGCATTCACTAAAATCGCGAATTGGTTTCGCGGCTATTTGGCCGGCCTGGATTTACGGGAAACCCGTATACGCCAAGGCGTGGAGCTTAAGGCCATGCACAGCCTGCGGGTGTGTATCGAAATCCGGCACCTGGGCGAACAGCTCCAACTCGATCAGGACGATTTGTGCCTGGCCAAGATCATTGGTCTGCTGCACGACGTGGGCCGCTTTGAGCAATATTTGCGGCACGGCGAGTTTATGGATGAGAAGAGCGTCAACCATGCCCAGCTTGGGGTCGAAGTCCTGCAACGCCATGGAATTCCGGAACTGTTGGATGCAGATTCTTCCGGTATTCTCTGCAAGTCCATTCTTTACCACAACAAAAAGCATTTGCCATCCCAGGAGTCGGATCGCGTTCTTCTGTTTGCGCGCCTGGTCCGGGACGCCGACAAGCTGGACATCTACCGGATTGTCACGGCTTACTATGGCCGGAGCGGGAACCAGGTCGAGGCCATCGATCTGGGTTTCTCTTTGGACCCGACGATCTCGCCGGCGGTTCTGGTGGACCTGCTTGCCGGCCGCATCGTAAACAACTCGGACCTGCGGACCGTAACCGATTTCAAACTCCACCAGATCGGCTGGGTTTACGATGTGAACTTCGCGCCCACTTACCGGCGCATTCGGTCCAAGCAATTTCTTCGCAAGATCCGCACCACCCTGCCGCCCTCGACGGACTTTGACCGGATCCTGGCACAAGCTGAAAAGCATGTCAATTCGAGGTGCGACTGAAGCCGGTAACAGAAGACAGGCTACAGGCTGCAGGGCGCCGTCCCTTCTCCTGTCTCCCGTCTCACAACTCACGACTCTCTTGCTCTTCCCCCGCCCAACCTGCTACGTTTTCTCTCTTTACTGAGGAGGAAACATGCTGAAAAAGCTTTTTGGACTGGTCGGTCCTGGTTTTGTGACCGCCTCGCTGGTTCTGGGGCCGGGCTCTGTGACTGTTGCTTCAAAGACCGGCGCTATTTACGGCTATGACCTGATGTGGTGGCTACTCGTCCTTTGGGCTTTTATGTGCGCCTACACGATCATGAGCTTTAAAATCGGAGCGGCCGTGCCGCAGAGCATGATGACGGTTGTGGCCGGACGTTTCGGCAGGGCTTCGTCCGTGATCCTGGGACTGGCGGTGTTTTTAATCTGCTGTTCGTTTCAAACGGGAGACGTCATTGGCGTAAGTACCGCCATGGCGGCCCTTTTCTCCGTTCCCGATTGGGTTTTCAAGCTTGGCTTTCCCCTGCTTTGCATTGCGATCTATTACTTCGCGCCCAACATGTACCGGTTTGTCGAACGCATGATGCTGGTCATGGTCGTTCTTATGATCGTTTCTTTCTTTGCGAACCTGGCCATGGTCAAACCCTCTCCAGGAGCCGTTGCCCAGGGATTCATCTTCAAGCCCATCCAAGCATCGCAACTTGGGCTGATGACCGCCATGGCCGCCACAAACTTCGTGGTTGCGGCCGCGATTTACCAGGCGTATCTGGTCAAGGAAAAAGGGTGGACGGTGGCCAACTACAAACGGGGCATTCGCGATGCAGTGGCTGGAATCAGCATTCTTTTCGTGTTGGTTGGCGTGATTACAATCACCTCGGCCGCGGTGCTCAAACCCCGCGGGATTCCGGTCTCAAGCGCCGCGGATATGGCCATTCAGCTCGAACCGCTGCTGGGACGGGCCGCGAAAATTCTGTTCGCCCTTGGACTCTTTGCGGCTTCTTTCAGTTCTCTGGCCGTCAATGCTCTTACGGGCGCCACCCTTCTTGCGGATGGAATGGGCAAGGATTTTCGGATGAAGTCGCCCTATGTCAAAGGATTGGCTTCGCTGATCATGCTCTTTGGGCTGATCTTGGCATTTGTTGTGGGCGGGTCCCCGGTTTCGGCCATCATTTTCGTGCAGAAGCTGACGCTTCTCACGGTGCCGCTGCTGGCCCTGGCGATGATCTGGATTGCAAACGACGAGTCCCTGATGGGGAAACTGCGCAACCGCACCTGGCTCAATCTCGTCGCCGGACTGGGGTTTGTGGTGATTTTGTATCTATTCTACAACCTGCTAAAGTCGTTTGTGGGATAGAAAAGTAGGACGGAACTACGGCTTCTATCGAGGGCGGTCCAGGGGATCGCCCTTGCTTTTCCCTGGCACGCCAGAAACCGCCTCAAACGTTCTCTTCACAAAGCATCCCAACTCAAGACCTTTCCCTTCAATCATCGACAATGCCCTGTCAAAATCGGCACCGATCTCTTTGGGGACGTGGGCGTCGGAACCGATGGTGATGCGCCTGCCTCCGAAACGAGCATACCGATCAACGACCTCGGCATTCGGCGCGCACTCGTCCAGGCCCTTGCGCAGTGTGGACGTGTTAATTTCCAGGGCAATTTCCTTCTTCACAATCTCTTTGAGGATGTCGTCCACCAGGGGAGAATCCACGAAACCGGACTTGAAGTATCGCTTGGGAAAGTCCAAATGCGCGAGAATATCGAATCCACCGTAACGCGCCGTTTGGAGGAGTTCGCCGTAATAGTGTTCGAATGCCTGCTCAAGGGACAGACCGGGCTTGATTGCGCCGGCAAAATCCTCTCCAAGCCAGTGCACGGAGCCAATGATCTGGTCGTAATCCCCTGCCAGGGCGGTTTCAAACTCTTTCTCGTACCTATGCGGCTCTCCAAACTCGATGCCTTTAAGCAGACGGATGCGCGAACCGAACTTGTCCTGTGCCCGCTTGAACGTCTCATCATACTTCCCCGGGTTAAAAACGCCGAAGCCGGCGTCCACCGGATTCAGGTCCACATGCTCGGTGAAGCAGATGCAGGGGATTTCCTTCTCGATAGCGGCGCGGCACATGTCGAACAAATGCGTCTTGGAATCGACGGAGAAGCTGGAATGGATGTGAAGGTCAGAACCGATCATGGCGCATTCGGGTTCGCGGAGTCCGCCCAAACCCCAACCGTCCTATCGCAGGTAGTTCCGCAGCCGTTTTTGAAGCGCGTGCCGGGTTCGTTTATGGATGGGGCCCATGGAGGCAAAGCGCACCTTCTGTGCAGTGAAAAGCTGCCGGGCCAGGCCCGCCAGGGACGCAGGCTTCACGGATTCGATTTCGCGGATCACATCCTGAAAACGGGGAAGCGTTTTGCGGTTCCCCAGAAGTTGCCAAAGCCCGTAGAAGTCATTGATGGATGCGGGCGACCCCTGGGCGAAGAGAACGCCGTTGACCAGGGCTTTTCGCGCGCCGGTGAATTCCGCATCGGTCACGCCGGAGTGTTGGAGCGTTTTTATTTCGTTCTCGACAATATCGAGGATCGGGATCAAATTCTCGGGCGAACATACGCCACGAATATCGCACAACCCGCAGTTTGACAATCCGTACACGGAACTTGAGATATCGTAGACAAGCCCCTGTTCCTCGCGGACCTTGGTAAACAGCCGCGAGCAGGCGCTTTCCCCCAGGATGCGTGAGAGATAGCGAAGCCGCCCGTAGTGCGGCGAAGTCCATGGGAACGCCGGAAAACTAAGATTGAACTCGACCTGCGGCGAGTCAGCCTTGTGAATGAAAAGATATTTTCGCCTTCGCTCCGAACTCAAAAGAGAAAGCCGCCGCGGCCGGCCCGCCGGGATCTTCCCCCACAACTTGCTGACCCGCGGAAGCACGTCCCGGCCAAAGCGGCCCGTGATGCAAAGGACCATATTGCGGCCGCAGAACCGGTCACGATGAAACGCGCGCACCTGTTTCTGCGAGATGCGGCGCAACACCGGAAGCTTGCCGATGAGATTGAACAATTCCTTGTGGTCGGGATACATCAATCCCAGGATTTCGTTTGAAATCCGATTCTCTTCGAAAAAGGTGTAATACTCCTCTTCGATGATCTGTTTTTCCCGCGGCAGTTCGCCGGGGTCAAGCCGGGGATGCGCGATCGCTTCATAGAGCCGTTCGATGGCGGAAGGGGCATCGGAAGGATGGCATTCGAACGAGAAGAAGACGTACTCCTCTTTGGTCAAACCGTCCGCGACAAGCCCGTTTTGTTCCAGATCCTGGTGAAATTGCATGGAACTGGAAAACCGGGCCGGCCCTTTCAAGATCAGGTGCTCCATCAAATGCGAAATCCCCGTATTGTCCGGGTTCTCCCACATGGATCCAGCTTTGACATACAGGGCCAGTTCTGTCGAGTAGAAATGCCGTGCCGGGTGCAGGATGACAGCCAGCCCGTTTGGGAGAATATGGCGGGAGGGGGAGATCATTGAAGGAGAGAAGAAGGGTTAGTGGTTAGAGTGTCACGCTCGTCAACTGTGTTTCTTGCGCAGATGGGCCCGTGATCGAAACCAGAAGATTTTTGATATGATTGACAGGATTACAAGTTGTTTTCAAAATTCCATTTATCCTGTTATCCTGTCCAATCTTTTCCGGCTTGCCGGGTTAGGGACCAGCCGAACCGGGGAGTGAAATGGCGTTTTCAGGCCACCCCCTTCTCTTGCGGCTAACCCTATTCCCTATCCGCTATCCCCTTTTTATCGGACTATCCTTTCGCCTGCTCGGCTTCCTTTTGTTTCTTCAAGTTTTCGAGCAGTTTGTTGGCCAGTTCGCCCGGCACTTCTTCGTAGTGGGAGAGTTTTCGCGTATAGACGCCCCGGCCCTGCGTAATGGACCGCAGCGTCTGCATGTAGGTCCCCAGCTCAACCAGCGGGACTTTGCCCGTGATGGTCTGCAGTTTCCCATGCAGGTCCATGCCGCCGATTTTTCCGCGACGCGACGAAAGGTCGCCCATGATGTCGCCGGTGTATTCCTCCGGCACCGTCACTTCGATATCATAGATGGGCTCCAGAAGGACGGGCCTGGCGGATAGAAACGCCTCTTTGAAGGCGGACCGGCCGGCGATCTGAAAAGCCATATCGTTGGAATCCACCGGGTGCATTTTTCCGTCGTAGAAATCGATTTTCACGTCCACGATCCGGAAGCCCGCCAGCACGCCTTCGGTGACGGCGCCCATGACCCCTTTTTCAACCGAGGGCACGAACCCGCGATCCACGTTCTGGCCCACAAGGGATTCGGTGAATTCAATCCCCTCGCCGGCGGCTTTGGGCTCAATGCGCATCCACACTTCGGCAAACTGCCCGGCGCCGCCCGACTGCTTTTTATGACGGTATTTTGCATCGCCCCGGCCCTTGATGGTTTCCCTGTAAGGAACACGGGGCAGCTTGAGCTCGGTGACCACGTTGTAGCGCTTCTGCAAACTGGAAAGCAGCACGTCAATATGCACATCGCCCATGCCCGCGATCACGGTCTGCTTGATGTCGGGATCGTAACGGTAAATAAAGATGGGGTCTTCCTCGTGCAGGCGCGCCATGCCGATCGAGATTTTCTCTTCGTCGCCCTTGGATTTTGGATAAATCGCCTTTTCCACGAGCGGGCTGGGAAAGGAGATCGGCGGAAATTTGACGGCGCGCACCTTTGCGGTCAATGTGTTCCCGGTGTGGGTGTTGCGCAGCTTGAGCGTGGCGCAGAGATCGCCGGCCGACACGGAGGCCAGGTCGTTGCGGCTGGTCCCGCGCATGGCATACATCGCGCTCATCCGTTCGGAGGTGTTGGTTACAGTGTTCTGCTCTTCGTCGCCCGCCTTGAGCGAACCCGAAAAGACCCGCAGGAAGGTGATCATGCCCATGTGTTCGTCGGCAATGGTTTTGTAGACAAAGGCGGCTAGGGGCTGATCGGGTCCCAGCGGAATCGTGCTCTCGCTGCCATTGTCGAGCAGCACCTTGGCTTCCTTGCGGCTGTTGGCCGCGGGACAGAGATTACAGATTGTGTTCAGCAGCAGGTCGGTCCCGACGTTATTGACGGCCGAGCCGCACAGCACAGGAAAAATGGACCCGCTGGAGATTCCCGCCAGCAAGCCCTTGAGCAGTTCGTCATTGCTCAGTTCGCCGGCTTCGAAGAACTTGGTCATGAGCGCTTCATCGCTTTCGGCCACCGCTTCCATCAGTTTTGCGCGAAGTTCACCGGCTCTGGCCTTGAGCGCATCCGGAATGGGCTCTTTGGTCCCAATTCCGTTTCCGCTGCCGTATGTATAGGCCTCCATTGTGATCAGGTCGATAATGCCGTTGAATGACGCGCTCTGGCCCATGGGGATCTGAATGGGAGCCACGCCCGTTCCGTAGGCCTCCACCAGCATCTTGAGGACACCGTCGAAATTGGCGTTCTCCTTGTCCATTTTATTTACAAAAAAGAGCCTGGGCACGCCGGCCTCATCGATATATTTCGAGACCTGTTCGGTCCCCACCTGAATTCCGTCCATGGCATCGATGAGAACAACGGCGCTCTCGACCACACGCAAAGCGCTTTTGGCCTCACCGAGAAATTCAATGAAGCCCGGGGTGTCAAGCACGTTGATTTTTCGTTTGTTCCATTCGACAAAAGAAGTTTTAAGGCCAATGGTCATGCGCCGTTCGATCTCGTCCGCCCGGGTGTCGTACATGCTGCTGCCCTGGTCGGTCCGGCCCAGGCGGGTCGAGCCCTGTGTCGTAAACGTCATGGCCTCGAGAAGCATGGTCTTGCCCACTCCGCCGTGGGAAACAAGGCAGATGTTGTTGATGGAATCGGCCGTGTAAGTCTTCATGCGAACCTTCCTTTTATGGCATTCAACGGTAGATTTCTATGCAATCTTTTGCTCCGCTGCTTCGCAAGCCCTTCCGGTCCGATCCGCGGATGGCCCTGACAAAGGTCGGCAATCTGCGTATGGGTCCGGCTCCGGGAGAGAAAATCGGGGCAGCAGGATTTGAACCTGCGACAGCCAGCTCCCAAAGCTGGTGCGCTACCAGGCTGCGCTATGCCCCGCCGGCATGAAAACACGAAAATAATCACGTGGTATCCCGGCAGGCAACGATTTGGAGCAGGAGAAAACGAGACCGGAACCCGTGCTGCCGTCAGAACTTGATCCGGCCGCGGCGGCTGCGGTCGTCGGCCTTGGGCAGAAAATCCTTGATCTTCTCTTCCAGCGCCAATTCCGTGCCGAATACGGGAAGGGTATTGTATATGCTCAACTGGCGCAGGACACTGTCGATGTTCTTGTTCGGGTCCAGAAGCAGTACGGTCCGGCCTTTCTTCTGCATTTGCATATGAAAATTCATCATCAGGCCAATCCCGGAACTATCCGCGGCCTCAACCTCGGCCAGGCGCAATGCGACAGGCCGGGTATCCGAAGAGTCCACCACTTTTTGGAACTCCTCTTTCAACGGCTTCATATGGCGAAAAGTCAGTTGCCCTCCAAGGTCCAGAACCAGGTACTGGGGCCGGTCCAGAGGCACAATATAGGCGGTGTCGCTTTTATGGTGCATTGCCTTGCCGTGCGGATGCAATTCCTGCTCGTGATGGCCGAATTGCCGGAGCACTTTATACACGGTTGCGATTGGAATCCCCAGGGCCGTGGCAATGGCCGTGGGCTTGAACTTCTGCTTTCTCATCCGGTAGATGCGGCGATACAGGATGAAATTGTCGGCCGTATTCATTCGGATTTGGAGTAAAACTCGAGGGCTTCGCTTTCGGTATGGAAGACCGGGATGATTTTATTTGTCCCGGCAATGGCCAGGCAGTCGAAGATATGGTTCTGCGGCACTACAACGCAGATCCGGCCGCCGGCCGTATGCTGCTGCTTCCAGAGATTGACGATGGCCGCAATTCCGTAGCTACTGAGCAGCGATACCTGCTGAAGATCCACGATCAGCTTTGGCGGCTGGCCTTTGAGCACCTCATTGACTTCCTGACGAAACTTGTATTCTTCCGACAGGCCCACTTCGCCGGTAAGACGGAGGGAAAGGATTCCGTTGTTGGAGTTCTTTTCTATTAGGAGTCCAGCCATACTGTGAGGAATATAAGGCTTTAGAACAGAAAGCGCAATCAGTTCCGGTCGTCCATTCACTGACTTTGCATCGAGCGATGTCGCGCCTGCGCCGCGGTCCCGCGATCACACATCGATTGCGACAATTCGGCGAATCGCAAGGATTCCCGCAACCTCCATAACCAGGCCCGCGGTAAGCATCAGCCCTCCGGCAATGGTATGGAAGAAAAACTCGGTCGAGCGCGGAGATAGAAAATGTACCACCAACAGCAGCGCCACCGGAAGGAGCCCTACGATCCAGCCCTGCATCTTTCCCTGGCTGGTCAGCGACCGGATTTTGTTCTGCATGGTTTCCTTGCGGCGAATGGTCGCGGCCAGCCGTTCGTACATTTCGGCCAGATTGCTGCCGGTCTGCATCGAAACAAGCGTCGCGGTAACGGCCATGGACAGGTCGTCATCCTGCTGTCGTGCCGCAGCGGCCGACAGGCAGTCGGCCAGCGGCTCGCCCATGCGATGGCGCTGGAGCACATAGCGGAATTCGCGGCCCAGCGGGCCCTCCATTTCATCGGCCACGGTTTCCAATGCTTGCGCCAGGCTGTTGCCGGCGCGCATGGCATTGGTCATCATCGAAAGACCGTCGGGGATCTGCCGGCCAAAGAGTTTTTTCTGCCGCTGGATTAGCGCCTTTAAATAGACTCTCGGTGCCCCATATCCCAGGCCGGCCCCAAGTAGAGCGCCAAAAAGGTTGCGGCTGAGAAGGCCCGCTATACCGGCCATCACCACAATCGACATCACGGAGAAAAAGAAGAACTTTTCCGGATCCACGGTGCCGTAGAGCGCATCGAGTTCCGACAGCGAACGCGCCTCGATGTGACGCCGCAGCCCGCGTGTGCCGCGGGCAAATAGCGAAAACCCATGACCGGCCGCAAGCGCAACAGCACATGCCGTGAGCAGCGAAATCAGAATTGGAACAAGGATGGATTCCATGCTGTTTCCCAGGAAAATAGATTCTGAGCGGACAATCCCACCGCATGCCCATTCCGTCCGGAAATCCGGCTGCAGGCGCGGGCACCCGAATGAAATCGCCGGTCAAGAAGCCGTTCATGCCTAGCTAGTCGTTTTCGTATGAATTCAGGTTTGTTTTCTCCTGACTGACCTTGCCGGGTTCCTGCTCTTTCAAGGGCTCTTCGGCAGGGGCACTTACCGCCTGCTCTTCAACCACAGGCTCGGCGGGCTCTTCGATTTCTTCATCGGCCGGATGCCAGTTTCTATATTTGCCGGCCGGCACGCTGATAATGATGGCGGGCACATGCCGCCGGTGAATTCTGACCCATTTGCCGCGATGCCCGCTGCACCGGTACCAATTCCCGTGGTGAGCCGTCCAGTAATAGCCGGAAACAAAGAAGACTTCCTCGGGGGAATCCGGGATTACGTAAATGCCGGGGGCCGCCAGCACAACGGCTGGCCGCTTGGCAAAGACAATCCGCGGACCACCAACGCGGATATTGACATCCACATTAACGCCGGCCCATATCAGACCTGCACAGGCCAGAACCGCGGAACCAATGACTGCCAACCTTTTCATAGGAACCTCCTGCAAATGCGGTGGGCTTTCCGGATGCCACAAGCGTCCGAAACGCCTTGCCGACCATCTCTCTAGAAGATAGTTGGCGGGATCGCGGGAAGGACAATCGAAGTCAGCCGTTTTTGCAGCCCTTTGAAGCCACAAGACTGTTATGCATTGCGGTTTAACACTTTGGTACGGAGCCGGCCAGCATTTCCCAGGCAACCGCATGCCGTAGACCGGCATCAGACACGATTGCCTCGGCAATTCCGATTCTTCGCATTAAAGCGAGCAGAACCTCGATTCCCGGCTCCAGCACCTTCAGGCGCTGCGGCGAAGCGTAGGGGATCGCCAGCCGTTCGGATTCGGGCTTTGCCGCGAACTCATCGGCGAATGCCGCAATCCATTGCGCCGGGAGCCGGTGACCATGGACCTTTTGCGGATCATATTTGGGGAGCTTGAGGTGGATTGCAGCCAGCGCTGTTGCGGTGCCTCCAATCGCAACAAGCATCTCGGAGCTTTTGGGGGCAGGCAGGTCCGTATTTAAGCATGCGTTGAGAAACTGCCGCAGGCCGGCGCGATCCTGGGGATACGGAAACCTTTCCGAGAGCGAGACACAGCCCAAGGGCATGCTGGTTGAATATTTAATTTTCGACGCCTGGCCAAAGATGACCTCCGTGGATCCGCCACCCACATCCGCAACAATCTTCGCTTTGTCCGCCATCAAAGAACGATCGGCGGCAAGAAAACTCAGACGCGATTCTTCCTCTCCCGAGATGATCTCCACAACAAGTCCGGTTGCGCGGTGAATGCCGGCCCCAAGCGCGGACGCATTCGACGCCTTTCGCAGGGCTTGCGTACCCACAAGCCGGATGTTCGAGGAATCGGCCGTTCTTGCCCGGTGGACAAACTCAGTCACGGCGACGATGGTTGCATCCATTGCCTCAGAGCCGATTTCCACATTGCGGGAGAGACCTGCGCCAAGCCTGGTAATGGCCTCGCCCGTCGTGATTTCCCGAACCCAATCCCCATCTCTGACTGCCACGGTCAGAAGCACGGAATTGGAACCGATATCGATGCAGGAAACAGGAAGCATGGGAGGAAAATGCAAAGCGCAAAGCGTAAAACGCAAAGCCGTCCAATTAATTTCCGTCCGCGGCCGCGCTGCCAACGCAGCACAAACTGCACTCTTGCCGATTTGGATAATTAATCTTATACTAGAATTATGGAGTTCTCTCCGCAGATTTCCGCGATTCAGGCTGCACAGAACAAGCTTGCAGGCCATGTTGCCGGTATTTCACGCGTTGGTCTCTCCAACAAGGCGGATGACGATCTGGCCGGGAACCTGGTAGGAGCCAAGATCGCCAAAGCCGAGCATAGCGCAAATATCGCACTGATAAAGAAAAAGGACGAAGCGCTTGGGACCATTATCGATCTGCTTGGATAGATAAAACGCATCCACGTTGCGGCCCCGCGAAAAGGCAAGATGACCCAGCTGAGAAAAGAAGAATACCGGATACCGGCCGCCGAATTGGGCCCGGAGAATCCGCTCCCCATGTTTCGGCGCGCCAGCGACAATGCGAAATACACGATCTCTCCCGACGTACCGGGAGAGGAAACCAGCCGCATTGGCATTGGAACGATGTTTCGCGTTCTCCCCCATCGCCTTCAGGATACCTACAGCCGCGAGAAGCGTCTGCGAAGTTTGGATTCGCTTGTTCTTGAAAACGAGAACCTCCAGGCCGTTTTTCTTCCCCAGTTCGGAGGCCGGCTCGTCTCGCTTTTTTACAAACCGGAGAAGCGGGAGCTCCTGGAACGAAATCCCGTATTTCAGCCGGCCAATCTGGCCTTGCGCAATGCCTGGTTCAGCGGGGGTATCGAATGGAACACCTGCCTTATCGGTCATTACTTTCTGACCTGCTCGCCGATTTTCGCATCCAGGATTGACGGGAAGACCCTGGGGCCGATTCTGCGCCTTTATGAATGGGACCGGGTGAAATGCTTTCCATGGCAGATCGATTTCTGCCTTCCGCCGGGTTCGCATTTTCTCTTTGCGCGAATCCAGTTGACCAACCCGCACGATCATGAACTGCCGATGTACTGGTGGACGAATATGGCGGTTTCCCAAACGCCGGATTCGCGTGTGTTCTGCGCGGCCGATTCCGCCATCGGCAACATGCATCCTGGTTTTGGGCTGGTGAAAATGCCCACCGAAGACGGTACGGATTTGTCCTATCCCGCGCGAATCCACCGGTCACGCGAATTCTTCTACCGCATCCCGCAGCAAAACAGGCACTGGATTTCCGCTCTGGACAAAACAGGGTCCGGCTTTGTCGAGACCTCGACACCCCGGCTGCGAGGCCGAAAAATGTTTTGCTGGGGCACGGCCCGGGGCGGCCGGAGATGGCAGGAATTCCTGTCGGAACCCGGACGCGCTTACATCGAGATTCAGGCAGGGCTTGCCCAGACGCAGCCGGAAACCGTTCCGATGCCGGCAAAAGCCCAATGGGACTGGACCGAAGCGTTTGGCCCAATTGCCATCGATCCGGCAATCGCTCACGGCGACTGGAAGTCCGGTTGCAGCGCCGTTGCGGCAGCTCTGGACCAACGCCTTCCCGGCGCATTGGTTGAAGAGATGCATCTGGAACTCGGACGGGCGGCCGGCATGGCCGCGGGGGAATCGCTCGCTTTGGGTTCGGGGTGGGGAGAACTGGAACGCCGGCGCCAACTACGCGCAGGGACAGCCGGTGCTTCGCTGACAAACGCCTATTGCTACGGCCAATGGACTGCCGAACAGCAACAGTGGCTGGACTTGCTGGACAATGGGGCCATGACCGAGCGGGACCCGCAGATGGATCCGGGCCCAAGCCTGGTTCAGCCCGAATGGAAAGATCTTCTAGTCCGGTCTGTCGAGCAGGCCACAGGCGACCACTGGCTCACCTGGCTTCATCTGGGTAACTCCTGCATGGAGAACCGCGACTACGAAGGGGCGCGCGCGGCCTGGACGCGTTCGCTGGAGAAAAAAGAGTCCTCCTGGGCGTTGCGCAATCTGGCTGTTCTCGATCAGCGCCGGAAAAATATTGATGACGCATGCCGGCGGATGCATCGGGCCTGGCAAATCGGCCCCCGGAGCACGGCATTGGCAATCGAATACGGTGAGATGCTTCGCAACGCGGACAAATTCGACGAGCTTCAAGAGTTCCTCCGCGATGCTCCGGCGGACGTACTGGCCCACGAGCGAATCGCGATCCTGGAAGCGGCGGCGGCACTGCAAGCCGACGACTATTCAACGGTCGAGAAGCTTTTCGCCCGGGAATTCGCCACCATTCGGGAAGGCGAAACGATTCTCACGGATTTCTGGTACGAATACCACTCCCGCCGAATTGCACGCGAAGAGGGCCTGTCCGGCGACGACCTCGCCAACCGTGTCCGCAGGGATTTCCCCCCGCCGTTCAACATTAATTTCCGAATGGCGGGCGACTAGAGAACCCTCCTGATATATCCGTGCAGCGCCTTCTCCTCTTCATATTCAAAATTGTTTTCTCATGAAAGCACGGCCACCGTCAGCGTCCAAGCGAAAGCCAGAAGGTGAAGTAGTAGCGCACACCCAGCCCGCTTTGCCACGCGCGCTCCGCCATAACCAGGTATAGCCTGTCGCCGCTGAGTTCCTCGTTGTTATAGACCGGCGATGATTCGATTTCGACCATCACGAATGTCTACGGGTTTGGCGCACAGGCACAGCCCGAACAGGGGGTGCGCGGTTGTCTCGCTGCTTTTTTCGCTTGGCGGAAAATGCTGTCCGGATGGTGGCCGGCGATGGCGACTTTGACCCCGCCATTGACCGAGACCCGGTCGGACGGAAGATTCTTGGTGGCCGCATGGCTTGTGCATTGCGGGAAGCGTGCCAAATCCTTCATTGCCGTTTTTGGGGAGATTTTGGTATTTTCTTTCAAGCCGACTGTGAAAAACCTTTCCCACCCGGGAAGTCGCGGTGCTAAGCATGAAGTTCTCAATTGCTTTTGTTCTGCCTCTCATAATTCTGGCCGCATGCCTAGATCCCCTGCGCACCGGATTCAGCGACCTGGAAGAGGCCCAGCTCTACAGCGCAAAAAGCATCCGAACCGATTCGGCCCGACCCGAAACCCTTCAGGTTATGACCTGGAATGTGAAATTCGGCGGCGGCCGTATCGATTTCTTCTTCGACTGTTATGGAAGCCGTGTTTTAATGACCCAAGACGAAGTGACCGCGCATCTCGACTGCTTGGCCGCCAAGATCCGCCAGGTTGATCCGGACATTCTACTGTTGCAGGAAGTCGACATCCAGGCCAAACGCAGCGCCTATGTAAACCAGGTGCAATGGCTGCTCGACCACACCTCGCTTAACTACGGCGCGTATGCGTCGCAATGGAAGGCGGACTTCATTCCCAGTGACGGCCTGGGCCGGATGAACTCGGGCAACGCGATTCTCTCAAAATGGCCGATCAGCAAGGCCGAGCGTATCGCCTTGCCGTTGATGCCGTCACAAGACGCCCTCACCCGCTACTTTTATCTGCACCGTAATTTTTTGCGCACGGTCGTGGACCTGCCGGGTGAGCCCGATCCCTACGTGCTTTGCATTCATACCGAAGCCTATTCGAATGACGGTACAAAGCAGGGCCAGATCGAGATCTTTGAGTCGGAACTGCACCGGCTGGATACTCTGGGTGAGCTGTTCCTGGCCGGTGGCGACTTGAATACAATCCCGCCCGGATCGCAGCAGGTGCGGGATTTTCCCGATTCCAAGTGCACGGACTCGATGTTCCAGGCAGATGATTTCAGCGAGGAAGGGGACTTTTTATCGGAGTATTACGCCCGCTATGAGTCGGCAATTCCCCTGTCCGTCTATCAAACCGACAACTCGAAATATTTCTCCCATACAACCGACAAAGACGGCTTCTGGAACCGAACGCTGGATTATCTCTTTACAAACCGGACTTTCGTGCCTGGTTCGGGTCTTGTGCACCAGAATGAATTGAGCGGAGGCATGGAAACCATGCCGTTATCGGACCATGCGCCTGTCACCGCCAAGTGGATTTTGCCGTAATGAGAACAAGAATCCGAGCCGGTATATCTACGGCAGCATCGTTCGCCTTGTTTCTGTTGGCATGCGTCGTTTCGGCTCTCGGGGCCGATTCGGTGGATTGCTGGACCTCCTCAACCGCTATTCCGTTGCGACCCAACAGGATTGAAGTCGGAGTTTTCAAGCCGCTCCGCTACGGCTGGAAGCACGGCCTTGAGTTCGAAACGGCCCCGCTGATCGATATTTTGTGCCCCAACATCGTGATCAAGAAGGCTTGGCTTCGGGGTCCATCCGTCCATACGGCCACGCAGCACAGCCTTTCCTATCCCACCCCTCTCCTGCGTACTCTGGCCCGTGCCGGAACCGGCGGCATGTTTCCGGATGACAGCCGCATTCCCCATATTGTATCGAGCAATCATTCGATTCTTCTAACGCGGAGCATCGACCGGTTCACCGCGGTAACGACCCGGGCCGGCATCCTGTTTGCAATTCGTTCCGGGCCCGTGGACATGCCGACCATCGACCTGCCGGTCCTCTTCCCCCGCATGTCGCCGTACTATCATGGCGCCGCAATCCGTTTGGGGCTTGATTTCAGCAACCGGATTGCCGGAAACTGGGCGGTCCTCTCCGATCTCGATCTCTTTCTTCTTCTGGATGCCCGTTCGCCGTTTTCATATGAGCACAAGTCGCTCATCCTCTGGCATCGGGGTGAAGGAATGCGCATCCTGGGCGGCTATAAACTGGTGTATGGAACCTATCCCTTTGGCGCCCAGCTCGATTTGCTTCCCCTCCTGGATGTCGAGTGGGGAATCCATTGACGCACAGACACCGTCAATGATATAGGGCACAGCGGGGTCGCTGGACAGCCTTTGTAGTGGACTGGCGAGCCGTGCCGTCCCGCCGGAAAAAAGGTGCTACAAATCTTGTTCCTCACCGGACGCCGGCAATTCTGGTTTTTTCCGCCTGCGAATTCCGATATATTGGGTCTATGGAAACCGCGGGCGGAACAAATGCCTGGGAAGGGAATCTCCGGCGTCAATGGCAAGGAGGCAGACAATGATCAGAATTTCCGCATTGATGACTATTCTGGCCCTGGCGGCCAATGCCTGGGCAGGACCCAATCTGGCGCTATCATACGGGTATACGCATTACGATCCGGATGACCTCAACGAGGTAAATCGCGTTTTCGAGGCCACATCCCGGGCCGCGGGCTTCCGGGGATACACCGTGGAACGTTTCGACGGTCACGCGGAAAAGGCGGTCAGCGCCGGCTGGATTTGGGCGCGCTGGATGCTTTGCGCGGAAGCCGAGATCTGGAAAGAACAATTCGCGCAGAACAATGTTCAGTTCGCCTTCGAGCAGCTGTCGGGCAGTGTCACGGCGCAGGAGGAGTATCTGTTCGTGCCCACGGTCCTCTTTCTGAAATACACAAGAGCCGTGGGCCGCTTTTCCGCGGCCGCGGGATACGGGGCCGGAGTTTTGTTTGGCAACGCATCGGTCCACGTGTCCGGCACCTACGGCGGCTCCCGGCCGGACGATGATCTCCGCCTGGATATTTCCTCGGGAATCAGTCCGGTGCAGCGGATTGGGTTGGATGCCGGAGTCCATCTATGGCCATGGCTGCGCCTGGGCGTCTCGGCCGGATATAGGTGGTCCGTGATTCCTTATTTGGAGGTAAACGGGGTCTCGGGTTCTTCTTATATTTTCAATCTCTTGTTCAACGGCGGGGCCCGTGAAGGGAGCCGACTCTTTGTTGGCAACGAGGCCCTTTATTTTATTCATGAAGATGAGGCGCCTTCCTTTCTTCGTCGCGCGGAAGGCAATATGACCGGATACACGCTTGGGCTCAGGCTCGATCTCTTTTCACCCCGGGAGGGACTGTGAAGCGGCTTGTAATGGTTGTACTGGCTTGCGGCCTGTTGGTTTCATGCTCGAACGATTCCCCGGTTGAGCCTGTCGCTTCGGGTCCGGTCGGCCTGGGTTATGTGGGCTCGTCCGCAACCGACACAAGCCGGACTTTTCTTACATTCAACATGGCCATTGGCTTCGATGTTGCGGTTCTCCTTTCGCAGGATCTCACCATACCCGAAACCGTTCTGGTCCGAGGCAAGGCCTTGCAGGCGGAGTTTCACGCATCGCGGCCGCAGGAGCGCGTTGCGGCAATCGCCGATTCCATTCACGAACTGTCGCCCGACGTTGTGGGGCTTCAGGAAGTCCTGCATATGAAGGATCTACAAACAGGTGAGGACATCGACTTTCTGGCTCTGCTTCTCAGCCGCCTGAATACCCTGGGCTGGCCACAGTATGCCGCGCTTGGACATTCGTTGAATCCCATTTCGCTCAAAGTGACCGTCAACAACGCCTCGCGCCACGACAGCCTGGACCTAAACTTCCACGAAGGCAATGCAATTCTGTACCGGGCTGGTCTGGTGCTGCACGAGGCCGATTCGGTCGTATTCTTTTCGGGGCTGCGCAACATTCGCTATCTCGATACGACAATCAGCGTATTGCGCGCCGCGCAATATGCGCGGCTAGGCTCCAACGACCGCCCGGATCTTCACGTGTTCAACACGCACTTGGAGGTCGACGCCATTCCCGTCATTGGCACGGCCCAGGCCAATGAATTGATTCCCTTTCTTCGCGATAATGCCGTAAGCGGCGAGCCGGTGGTCCTTCTGGGCGATTTTAACAATCCGCCTACCGGGCCGATTCCGGCCAAGATTCTTGAAGTCGGATTCCTGGATACTTATTCGGAAGCACAATCGGACGCCGGTTTCACCTGCTGTTTCAATATGGCCGACCCCTTGGTAATGCCCACAAGGCGCATCGATTACATTTTCGCCACCAATGTGGTGACCGTAGCGACATCGCGCTTGGCGCTGACCGGCGCCTTTAACGGCGCCCCGGCCAGGGTGTCCGATCATGCGGGGGTCCTGAGCGTACTCACGATGCCCTGATGGCGGATTGAACGGAAAGATTCACCACAGTGTCACAGAGGCCACAGAGAAAGAAAGGGTTTGGGTCGCCTGAAAATTATTTCCCTCTTTTCCTGCCTCCGTGTGCTCAGTGTCTCTGTGGTGAATCTTTCCCCTTCTTTGGTTGGGGCTACGCCGCGCGGTATAATCTGTAGATCGTTTCTCAGTTTTTTGGCTGGCTGCGGATACGGCGGAAGAATTCCTTAAGGATCTCCGAGCAGGGGGATTCCAGGATTCCCGAATCGATCTGGATGGGCTGGCGGTACTTGTTTTCGGCAAGCAGCTGGTAACACGACACGCACGCCCCAAAGCGCGGGTCCCGCGCGCCATACACAAGCCGGCGCACACGGCTGAGCAAAATCGCGCCGCAGCACATCATGCACGGCTCGATGGTTACATAAAGCTCGCATTCGTTCAGTCGCCAGGTGCCCAGGGTGTTTGCGGCCGAACTGATGGCCAGGATCTCGGCATGCGCCGTGGCATCCTGCAGCGCCTCAATCCGATTGTGTCCCCGCCCGATAACGCGGTTCTCGTGGACGACAACCGCGCCGATCGGCACTTCATTCTCGTCCATGGCCTTCTGCGCCTCGGAGAAAGCGGCCTCCATCCAGCGGAGGTCATCACGCTGATCTCTTTCCAGGTTCATTTCCCCTTCTATGCCATCGGCAAATACTCAATGACGTTTTTGGTCCCTATTTCTTGTTTGCGCAAGCTCTTATTCCGACTCACGAGTTCTTCATGTATGGTACTCCGCATTAATCTTCACGTAATCATAAGAAAAATCGCAGGTCCACACCGTTGCACTGTGGCGGCCCGAGGCAAGGTCGACCTCGATGAGTATTTCCGGGGCCGACATGGCCTTTGAAACAAGCTTTGCCTGAAAATCCGTGGGCCGGCCGTTGCGGACTAAACGCGTGCCGCAAACCGTAAGCTTCGCCCTGTCCGGATTGACCTCGGCGCCCGAGTAGCCCACGGCGCAAAGGATTCGGCCCCAGTTGGGGTCGTTGCCAAACAAGGCTGTCTTCACCAAAGGGCTGTTCGCGATCGCTTTCGCGGCAAGACGGCCGTCCTGTTCGCTTCGCGCGCCGGTCACGCGAATTTCGACCAGCTTGGTCGCGCCCTCGCCATCGCGGGCGATTTGCCGGGCCAGATTCATCATCACGGCATGCAGGGCCTTGTTGAATTTCTGGATTTCGGCCGGCCCCAGCTTCCGGTTTTTTGCCGCGCCGTTGGCCAGAAGCAAAACCGTGTCGTTTGTGCTGGAATCGCCGTCCACGGTAAGGCAGTTGAACGAGCGTTCAACCGCCGAGGCAAAACCCTTTTGCAGGACCGACGCGGAAATGGACGCATCCGTGGTAATAAACGCAAGCATTGTGGCCAAATGGGGATTGATCATACCCGAACCCTTGCAGGCGCCGCCAATGCGCACGGTCTTTCCGCCCAGCTTCAGTTCAACGGCCGCGGTTTTGGTGCAAGTGTCGGTTGTAATAATTGCCGAGGCAAAGGCTGCGCCCCCACTCCGGGCCGCCTTCGGTCCCACGGCCGCAATGCCGCCGCGGATTTTCTCCGTGGGGAGATAATGCCCAATTACGCCGGTGGAGCAGACCAGCATACTTTGGGGCGCGGTCCGGAGGACTTGCTCGGCAATCGTTGCCATGGCCAAGGCGTCGCGATCGCCCCGGCTTCCGGTGCAGGCATTGGCATTGCCGCTGTTGACCACAACCCCGCGAATTCGCCCGGACCCAACGCGCGCCGCATCCAGCTTCACCGGCGCAGCCCTGAATTTATTCTGGGTGAAAGCGCCCAACGCAATGGCGTCGGATTCGGAAACCAGAACGCCCAAATCGGGCTTGCCCGAGCGCTTGAGGCCGCAGGCGATTCCATTGGCAAGAAAACCCCGCGCCGCAGTCACACCGCCTTGAATCCATTTCATAATCTTTCCTTTTCAAAAAAAGGTATCTCACCACAGAGACACGGAGGACACCGAGAAGAACAGTTTCGCAGGATCTTCAGCCGATTCCAGCAACCTCGATGGCAGATCTGATAATCTGCTCCGTTATTTCGTTCGATCCCGTCTCTGTGCTCTCTGTGCCTCTGTGGTGAATAAGTGCCGAAGCCAAACCGTCCAGCCGCCGCCTAAAATTCGAACCGCAGATCCGATAGCCGGCGTTTGATTTCAGCCAGCACGCGCTTTTCCTCGGCTTCGCCATTGGCGATAAACGTGACCGAGAAACGGACATAGGCGCCCACATCGTCCCACGGCACGGTAGAGATGAGCTTCTCTTTAATCATGAACTGCGAGAAGTCTTCGGCCGTTTTGAATTCCGGGCCGCCCACGACGCGCTTAGGCGCCTTCACGTACAAATAGAAGGTTCCACCCGGTTTCCTGCATTGGAATCCGGATTCGTTCAACACTTGAACAAGCCCGTCCATCTTGCGGCTGTATTTGGCCGTGATCTTGTCGGTAATGGCTGGATGATCGAGGCAATAGGCGCCCGCCTTCTGGATTGCCGCGAACTGGCCCGAATCGTTGTGGTCCTTCACTTCGGCAAAACCCTTGACCAGCAATTCGTTGCCGACCACAAAAGCCATACGCCAGCCGGTCATATTGAAGGCCTTGGAAAGCGAATGGATCTCGACGCCCACATCTTTTGCGCCCGGAACGGACAGAAAGCTGAACGGCTTTCCGCAATACACGACCGATGCATAGGCTGCGTCTTGCACGATCGCGATCTTCCATTTTTTCGCGAAATCGACCAGCTTCTTATAGAACTCCGCGTTGGCAACCGCGCCCGTGGGATTGTTCGGATAATTCAAATAGAAGACCTTGGCGCGCTTGCACACATCCTCTGGAATGGCCGCAAAGTCCGGCAGGAATCCGTTCTCTTCTTTGAGCGGCACATTGTGGATCGCGGCGCCGTACCACTTGGAGTGCGTGGCCAGGACCGGATAGCCGGGCACCGCATTGAGCACCAAGTCCCCAGGGTTGACCAATACCGAAGGAAACATGGCCAAGGCCGGCTTGGAGCCGATTGCGTGAATGACCTCTGTCTGCGGGTTGATGCCGGCCACACCATAGACCTTGTCCATGTACCGGGCGGCCGCATCTTTGAACTCCTGAATTCCATTGTCGGTATACCCACGGTTTTCCGGCTTGGCCGCCTCTTCGCAGAGCCTGGCGACGACATCCGGGAACGCCATTTCGTCCGGCTCGCCTACACCCATATCGATCATCTCCACGCCCGGATGCGCGGCCAGGGCCGCGCGCTTGGCGCGCTTGATCTTTTCGAACTTGTAGATTGCGTCGATCTTGCCAAAATTCTTGCCGCCCAACCGCTCCGCAAAAAGTTCCTGAATGAAGCTGTCAGCCATATCGTCCCGCCTTTCTAATTTTCTGCTGTAATCGTCGCAGCCCTTTCTAAGATCTCCCTCTCCCTTCGGTTCAAGAGGGCTGGGGTAAGGGGGTAATGCTTGGTCAAGAAAAATAGTTCTCTCTAATACTGGCACGCGGCCTATTTGACAAATTTGCAATTCAATTGCATATTATCATCATGTGGATTGAAAGAAAACTTTCTCAGCAGATTTCCAAGGCTCTTCGCCAGTTCCCTGTAGTAATTTTAACCGGCCCGCGGCAATCCGGAAAAACAAGTCTCGTCCGCCACCTTCTTCCCGCTGCCTCCTATATCACTCTCGACATCCCGCGCGAAGCGAATTCCGCCAGACTCGACAGCAAAGCATTCCTCAGCAGCCTTCATGAACCCGCAATTATCGACGAAGTCCAATATGCGCCCACGCTTTTCCGTTACCTGAAAGCTTCCGTGGACCAGGACAAAAGACCGGGGCGTTTCATTCTTACCGGCTCGCAGGACTTCGCCGTCATGGAGGGTGTATCGGAGTCACTGGCCGGCCGGTGCGCGGTGGTGGCCCTCTCAACGCTCTCTCTTGAGGAAGCAGCCGCCAAATGCTCCTTGAAGACAATCGACGATTACGCCTGGAAAGGCGGTTTTCCGGAACTGTGGAGCCGTCCGGGGCTTGACCGCGACCTTTGGTATGGCTCCTATCTGGCCACGTATCTCGAAAGGGATGTGCGGAATGTTCTGCGCGTCGGAGATCTTAGGGATTTCGACCGCTTCATCCGCGCAGCCGCCCTGCGCGTTGGCTGCCTTTTGTCGATTTCGGAACTCGCAAGAGATGTGGGGATTGCCCCAAACACAGCCAAATCCTGGATGTCGGTCCTCACTGCCAGCGGACACATCCATCTGCTCGAGCCATATCACGCCAATGTTTCAAAAAGGCTTGTCAAGACGCCAAAGCTCTACTTTATGGATACGGGCTTGCTGTTATACCTCATGGGGTTTCGCAACTGGAATGCCGTACCCTCGCATGCCTTGTTTGGCGCTGTATGGGAGAACCTCGTGTTTGCCGAAACCATCAAATACTTCCAGAACAGAGGAGTCAGGCCTCCGTGTTTCTTCCATCGCACAGCAAGCGGCGAAGAGGTTGATCTTCTGATCGAACTCGCCCCTAAATCGTTCCTTGGGATTGAATGCAAAACGGCTGCGGAGACTTCGAATGGAGATGTCCGAAACCTTGCGGCCCTTTACGGCACCTATGGACCCAAATCTCTGGTGAAAGGAGCCGTGGTCTGCAGAACGGAAAAGCCCTATCCCCTTGCCGAGAAGGGGGCCATTACCGCAATTCCGCTATGTGGGGAAAACGGTTTGACGGACTGGCTTGACAAGAACGTGTAATTTCGGACAGATGCCCGCCGAATGCCCGCGAAAAGAACGGATGCCGCAAAGGCCTATTGCTTCTCCTTGGCACGTGAAATGTAAACGCCTTCCTGCGTCTGAACAATAATTTTGTCGCCGGTCGCAACAAAAGGTGGGACCTGCACAACAAGCCCGGTTTCAAGAGTGGCCGGCTTTGTTTGGGCGGCAGCCGTCGCGCCCTTTATGCTGGGTCCTGTTTCAGTCACGGTCAGGGTGACTTCATTGGGCAGCTTCACTTCAAGGGGGCGCTCTTTGTAAAACATCAGGCGGACCGCAATGTTCGGAGTTAGATATTTTGTGGCCTCCCCAATGCGATCTTTGTCCACCATAATCTGTTCGAAGTTGGTGTTATTCATGAAGCAATACTGGTCTTCATCCTGGTAAAGATATTCCATGGGGATTTCGTCCAACTCGATTTCCTCGAATTTATCCCCGGATCGGTATTTGACCTCCAGGTTCGCGCCGGTTTCGATGTTTTTCAGTTTGACGATAACGGAACCGCCACCGCGCGCGGTAACGTTGTGATTGCAAAGAGCGACCATATAAAGGCCTTCCTCATGCCTGATGAGCATGCCCTTTTTTATGCTGGAGACAGTATTGATCATGAAATCCCCTTTGGTTTGGAATAGAAATTAGTTCCTGCGCTATGCATTTCGGAAGTAATGGCTACTGTCACGCCCTCACCCTGGCCCTCTCTCCCACCGTGTGGTGAGAGGACCCTTTCCTCCCCCGGAGCCTGCCCCGCCTTAGTGAGGATGGGAGATGATTAATGTGAGGTGTTGACCATGCTGAATATTTGCGATTAGTGAATTGACGGACCAATGCGGACAGATTGTGCCAAATGCAATGTCGGAAATATGCATGGCACCATCGATTTCTGCAAAAGGGGCCCGAGGTCGAATCCGCTTTGGGCGGATGGCCTAGGATCTCATCATTACAGTTCGTTGATGTAGAGCGGCTTGTAGCCCTTGTAGCTCTTGTCGAGATAGTTAAAGAGCACCATCTCGGTCTTGCGACCGCGCTCGATGTTGGCCACCAGGCGGTCAGCGAAAATACGCGACATGTGAATGCCCCGGCCGCTATCATCAAGAATGCCCTCAGCATGGATATGGCGGTCGATCTTGTAAAGGATAATCTCTTTGGATAGTGTGCCCTGGGTATCCATGATGGAAACGCCATATTTTTCCGTGTCGAATCCCAGGGTCACATAGACGTATTCGTTGGGCTCCAGCACCACGTCGGTAAACTCGCGATACTTCTCCTCGCCCGTTGTCTTGACCGGCGCATGGTAAATGGCATTGGTGATCAATTCATCGAGCACCAGTTTCAGCTCACCCACATCACCAAAGCGTTCTTTGAAGGTCGAGACCACCTCTTCGCGAATGCGCTTGGCATCGTCGGACGAGCGAATGACATGTGTTCCCAGAATGCTGTGCTCGTCGAGAAGGTGGCGGCGCAGCCCAAAGATATCGCCGGTGAGTAAGCCCTGAACAACGGCCTTGAGTTCGAGAAAATTGAACGGCGTGGTCTTGGTAATGATATTGCAGATGCCGTGTCCCTTGGCCAGCCGCACATAATCGTCCACATTGTAGGCCGTAATCAGGGCGGTCTTGGTGCCGGGGAACTCACGTTGAATGCGGGCCAGAAGTTCGTACCCTTTCATGCCCGGCATGTTGATGTCGGAGATGACCAGGTCGAAACGCTTGCGCCGAAGCAGATCCAGGGCCTTCTCCGCATTTTCAATGCAGATCACTTCGTGTGTGTTTTCCAGGTAATCCAGAAGCATGTTGCGGATCACTTCCTCGTCGTCCACCACCAGAATACTGAATTCCTTGTTCGTCGTCATCCCGCTGACTCCATTTTTGCCGCCGGCACCTCGATAAAGAATTGCGCGCCGCCGGCCGGGCTGTTCTCGGCCCAGATTTTTCCATTGTATTCGGCCACGATCTTATAACTGATGCTCAGCCCCAATCCCGTTCCTTTGCCAGGCGGCCGGGTGGTGAAAAAAGGATCGAAGATGTGCTTCTTTCTGTCCTCGGGAATGCCGTTGCCATTGTCCTCGATCTGGATCTGGATTCGCCCGGCGCGGCATTGCGTCTGAACGAAAATTCGGCCAATGTATTCCGCCGCTTTTTCGGGCAGCAGCGTTGCGGCCAGCGATTCCCGTTTGTCCTCGATGGCATAATAGGCATTGGTGATAATATTAATCATGACCTGCTCCATTTTCACGGGATCGCAGCGCAGGGGCGGAATGTTGTCGGCCTTGCGGAATTCTTTCACGATCCGGCCATAGCCGGGCAGGTGGATTTTACCGAGGGCGTTGATGATGATCGCATTGAGGTCCGAAAAAACCATCTCGCCTTCGTGGTGGCGCGAGAGGTCAAGCAGGTTGCGCATAATCCGCGTGGCCCGTTCCGAGGCCTCGAGCATGGCGCGCACACGCTGTACGCCTTTTTCGTTGAGGCCGTACTTGTCAGGCATCTGGAGCATATTGGAGGCGTTTCCGCTGATTCCGGAAAGGGGATTGTTCATTTCGTGCGCAATGCCGGCGGTCATGATGCCGATGGTCGACAGCTTCTCGGTGCGGATCAGCTGCTCGGTCAACTGGCGCTGTTCGGTCACATCGTGAATCGATTCTATGACATGGATCACCTTGCCCGTGTGGTCCTTGATGGGGAACGAACTCATTTCGTAGAAGCTGGTGTGATCGGGCTCGGTTTTATTCATGGCCTGGCGCACGCGGATGTTGCCGCTGCCGATGGTGTGCAGGGTGGGGCAGTTGCGGCACGGCGTTTTGGAATGCCAGAAGACATGAAAGCATTTGCGGCCCAGGAGATCGCGAATGGGCATATTGACCAGCTCGGAATAGGCCCGGTTCACGCGCTGGATGACCAGATCCTCGTCGAGCACGCAGATGCCGTCGGTGATGGCGTCGAAGGTGGACTCGAGCTGCTGTTTGCTCATGAGGATCTTGCTGTGCAGGGAATCGATTTTCTCGCCGATCTGGCTTGATTTTTCCTGTTGCATGCGCATGATCAGCGCCGATTTTTCGAGCTGATCGCGCAGCAGAACGGTTTCGGTTTGCTCGTGGCGCCAGCGCCACAGGAGATACAGAAAAAGGCCCGTGCCCAGAGCCAGAAGACCCGCCGCAGCCGCAAGCAGAACTGGCGAACCGGCGCGACGCAAAGCCAGCGCAAAGCAACTAGACGAGGCGACCAGAAGAAAGGTAAGAATCAGCAGAACGCGGAAGCCAAGAAGGCGCAGCGGCGAACGCATGTTGATCAGTAAACGATTTTTTCCAGAATCAGATTGAGGGACTGCTTGAACGGAAGGCACACATTTGTGATTCCCAACAGGATCAGCAGGCACTCGGCAATAAACAGCACGGACAGGACAAGGAGAAATTGTGTGAAAAGAAAGACCACGCCGCCACGGACGTTGTCGGCGCCGCGCGCAAACAGAACAAAGGATCCCACTCGCTTCACAAGCCGTCCCACGAACTCTCCTGACGCGCGCAAGGCCAGCGCGGCCTCATAGGGAAAAACAGTAACAGTATAACTAATGAGGGAAAATCAGTTCAAGGCAAGTCTGAAGAATGGATGAAGAAGGGATCAGAGGACAGGGATCAGGGGTTAGCCGGAAGATAATGAAAGCCGATGGGCCGCATCGCGGCAGGCTGGAAGCAAGAAGGCCATGTGAGTTGGGGCAGGAAACCAAAGCAGAACGGCGCGAATCCGATTCCAAGCTTTATTGCTCAATTCCTTTTTTTACCAACCCTGGCCCCTGGCCCCTATCCGCTCATTCCACCGGAACTTGCCGGCAAATGGCAAAGACAAGAGATTCCATTGCCAGGCGGGGATCGGCCGAGGAACTTTTCAGGAGCCGCTCCGTTTCCACGATCCGATCCAGGGCCGATTCCAGTTCGGCCGGCGCGAACCCCTTGGCCTGGCGACCAAAACCAAGTTTCTTGAAATGAAAGAACGCGTTTAAATGAAGACGCGCGGCAATGTCCTCCTCGCTCAGCCGCTCTTTCTGGAGCAGACGGATTTTAAGCAGCGAATGAAAATGGCGGCCCAGAAGCGCCAGCGGCCCATGCGCCTCCGCCCCCGCGCCGAACAGGCCGTCCATCCACTGAAAGGCCCGGCCGCAGTCTTTTTCGCCAATGGCGCGGATCCATTCGAAGACATTCTCGGCCCGCGCACCGACCTGTTTCTCGACGTCCTCGACGGAAATGGGCTGCTTCTCGGCAACGAAGACATCGAGTTTTCCCAATTCGGAATCGATCTCGCCCAAGTCAGTGCCCACGCAATCCAGGATAAGCTGGGCTGCCGCAGTGTCAATGCGCCGGTTGTAGCGACTGCGGCAGCGTTCGGCGATCCAAGCGGGAATCCGCTCGGGATACGGAACTTTGAATTCCTCGACCCGGCAGAACGTCACGATTTTCTGCCAGCTCTTCTGGCGGCGATCGGGTGATTCGGTCTCGAAAAGGTGCAGGGTCGACGGCGAGGGATCGGCCAGGTACCGGGCCAGGATCTCCAGTTCGGCGGCGGACATCTTATCCAGGTGGCGGACGAGAACGCAGCGGAACGGGGCCAGCATGGGCAAAGCCAGGCAGCTCGCGATGATGTCGTCGGATTTGGTTTCGCTCGCGTCAAAGGAGTCATAATCGAACTGCGCCGCCTCGGCCGGAATCGAGGTTGCCATCCACTGCTCGATAAAGCTCTCTTTCGAGACCTGGTCGTCGCCGGTCAGGAGAATTGGAGCGTTATCATTCTTTCTGCTTTTTGTTTTTCCGGCCATATCCGTTGGAAGCCTTTCAATGCAGGAGTATAGAAATAAAATAAACCACGGCCGGATTGATTGTTAAGAACTGCAAGACTGAATCAACGAATTCTCGCGGCCGGGCCTTTTTTAAGATTCCCAAACAATCAATATCTATTTTAGGTAGCATACCAATACCGCAATATGCCACGAATTTTCGACAACATAGACCAGAAGCTCCTGCCCACGTTGCAGGAGACCTTGAAAGTGTCCGACCATGCCGATTTCTGCGTAGGCTACTTTAACCTTCGGGGTTGGAAATCAATTGACAGCTTCATAGAGAAGTGGTCGGGGGCCGAAGGCAATCAATGCCGGCTTCTGGTAGGTATGCAGAAACGGCCGGAGCAGGAAATCCGTGCCGCCCTTGCCATATCCCAAACGCCCGGGATTGATAACAAAGAAGCAATTCAGCTCAAAAAACGGCTTGCACAGGAATTTCGGGACCAACTGGCTACGGGGACGCCAACAACTGAGGATGAAGTTGGGCTGCGGGTCCTGGCCGCACAGATTGTCGCCGGCAAGGTAGTAGTCAAGCTGTTTGTGAAACATTCGCTTCATGCAAAGCTCTATCTCCTGTTTCGGTCCGACCCCATCAACCCGATTATCGGTTACCTTGGGAGCAGCAACCTGACCCTTGCAGGGCTCTCGAATCAGGGCGGACAATCACGCTTTTGAAAAAATGGCTCGTGGAATATAAATTTGGGTCCTTCGGACTTTTGTGTGGGTAGCCCCAAGATGTTGTGTCAAGGGGTTACC
>CAYVZU010000023.1:22347-38535 GCA_964455935.1 uncultured Fibrobacterota bacterium | reverse complement strand
ATAGATGGCCAGGTCCGGCTTACCCACGATCTGCTGCATTCTTCCAAGACCCGTATGGGCAAGATGCGACTGCGGATCCAGAACCGCCGCGACCTTATATTCCTCCATCGCCGCCTTGTGGTTTCCCTGATTGGCGTAGATATCGCCGAGGTAGACATGGGGAAGGGCGTATTTCGGGTTCTGGGCAATGGCGGTCCGATACTGCTCGGCCGCCTGGTCCAGCTTGCCCGAGAGTTCGTGCAACCGGCCCATCTTGGTGCTGATCTCCACATTCGAGGGATCGATTTCCAATGCGGTCTTGTAGGCTTCCAGGGCTTTGTTCGTAAGCCCGTCGGCCAGATAAATGCCCGCCAGATTGCTGTAGAGGCTTGCGTTGCGCGGCTGCTCTGCCAATAACTCCTGATAGATATCCAGCGCCTTTTGCGTCTTCTTGAGGAGCGCAAGGCAACCGGCATAATTATGCCGAAGCTCGAAATTCCGTGGATTAACGTCCAGAGCTTTCTCGTAATATTTCGCCGCGGAGGAAGGGCGGTTTGTGTAGAAATACGCGTTGCCCAAATACAGGAGCGCGGAAAAATTACTTGGCCGTTCCGCGAGAACCTTTTCAAGAATCGAGATCCCTTTTGCAAATTCCCGGGCTTCGATCGCATCGATGCCCTTCTTGAGATCATCCTGGGCCAGCGCGAGGGAAAACACAACAGCGGCGAAAACAGCGGCAAGTCTGAGTCGGTTCACGGGGCGCTCCTTTTTAACATGAGAGCTGAAGATCAAAACCAATATACAAAAACCAAAATCGGCTTTCCAGAGCCGGACGCGCCGAACGGTCGGCCAGGGGAAGCCCACTCCGGGCTTGGATTCCGCACTACGGTATGAAAACGGACTTCGCCAAACTATTCTTGGGAACCTTGTTGAGGCCCCCGAACAGGCCAAAGTAGTAGTTGGTCTCGTCCGCCTCGATTGTCAGGACATCGTTGTTGATTAGGCCGTCGGCGAAGGTAATGGCGTAATCGCGGTCCCGGGCAGGATCGAACACGGCCATCCCGTGATTGGTCGCGATCCAAATTTTGCCGTCCATGGCTTTAATCCCGGCCGCCTGAAGCGTTTTCTTTTCCTCGCGGCGCCGAGCCAGTTGCGTTTTTTTCCATTCGAGGATCGAAAAGCGGTTTCTGGATTTGGAGTAGATGCCAATGCCGCGGGACGGCAGGTTGAGCCAGAGGGAATCGCCGATCATCGCCAGGCCGCTTACCGGTTCTTCCCCAACCGTGTCGATCCGGCTCAATGCGCCCAAAGAGGATTGCAGCCGATACAAGCCCGTTCGCGTGGCAAGCCACAGGTCCGGCCCGCCGGCCTCGATCCCCAGCACCGAAAGGCCCGCCGTCTTCTCCAGGAGGAACAGACGGCCGTGGCCGGGAACATATACATATAATCCGTTTTCCGTACCCACGTAGAGGCTCTCGCCATCCACAAGGGCCGTCTTGACCTCGCTCGCGAAACCGAACTCACGGGAACTGGAAACCCATTGCGAGCGTCTTGCGTCGAAATAGGCGAACCCCTGCCAGGTACCGATGAACACATTGGATTTTTGACAGCGGATCACGCTGACATTCTCTCCGGGCAGGCCGTCCCACAAATTCACGTTGCGTTCCCAGATCAGCGAGTCTTTCCGGATCCGGTCGGTGTAGTCGCCCAGAAAACCATAGCCAAGCCAGAGTGAAGCGCTATCAACGCCGATCGCGCAAATGTAGTCATGCTCAAGACCTCCCGAATAGGGGATCGTTTCGGGCCGATCTTTAAGGACCTTGCCCAGGCCCTGCTGATAGCTGCCGAACCAGACATACCCTTCGTCATTGGCCAGAGAGGCCATCACATAAGGCTTGCCGGCAAAGCCGGTTGTGACTTCGGCGATCCAGGCGTCGCTCTTCTTGGAATAGCGCACGATGCCCAGCGGGGTCCCGGCCCATACGGACGCGCTGTCAACCGCCACACTGTAGACGAGAAGCAAAGGCGTGCCGCCAGTCTGCGCATGGGTCCGCCAGGTGCCGGACTTGGTGTTGTATTGCCAGACGCCCTTGTGCGAGGTACCCATCCAGATCTCCTCGCCATCGCGCTCCAGGGCCCAGATCTTGACTACGAAACTGGAGGCGCCGGGATTCGTGCGCGGTTGCCATTGGCCGCTCTTGCGGTCCAGAATATATAACGTGCCTTGATTGCTGCCGGCGTAGACGGCCTCGGACGTTGCAAGAATACTGTAGACTTCCCCCGTGGTAAACCCGGCCTCCTTGCCGAATTTCTCCCAGGCGCCTGTTTGGGGATCCAAGCGTTCGACGCCGCCCTCGGTTGAACTGACCCACAGCAGGGGACCGTCCTTCTCCAGGTCCAGAACCCGGCGCTGCCGAACCCGGTCGCCCAATTTGGGACGAATCCATCGGCCCGTAGCCCGTTCGTAATAAACAACACCGGACCAGGTGCCGAACCAAACCCGGCTTGAATCCGCGGTAATGGAGGTAATTTGTTCGGAGGGAAGCCCGTCGTGGAGCCCATAGGAGCGCCACCGGCCCGTGTCTTTCTCATAGAGCCGGATCCCTTCTCCCGTGGCAAACCATACGTTGCTCCGGTCCAGCGGATCGACAAGGATATCATAAACATTGCCGACCTTCAACAAACGGGGCCACAGCGCCTCCGGTTCAACGACGGTTCGGGCCCGGTTGAAGTATTGCCACGCGGCAAACCCAAAAAGCGCACAGCCCAGCAGAATGACCGCGATCATTAAAGGGCCTTTTCCAGAACGGTCGCGTCGAGACCGGCCGGATTGGGGGCCAGGCCGCAGCGTCAGTTGGGATTTAGCCTGAGCGGGATTGGAATCAACAGTATTAGTCATAGGTACAAGAAGTTGCGAGTGATTAGGCTCAGCTTAAGCCCGATTCGAGAAAGGAAACCATGCGGTGCAAAGGCCCAATTTGGAGGAAATAAAAATGAATGGTCCGACAACTGGAAAGGTCCGGAACAAAACGCGGGTACCGTCTCAATGCTGCAGCCCAAAGGCGGCTTGCGCTTAACCCGGCGGGACAAGGGAGAATCCCTTGACGTCACACTGCTTGGCCAGATCGATGATCTTGACAATCTTCCAGTGATACGAAATCACGTCGCCGGTAATCAGGATCTGATCGTCTTTATAGCCTTCCTCTTTCACCAGCCGCTTGATTTCCGCCTTAATCTGATCGAAAGTTTTGGTGTATTGCTTATCCTGGCCGGCCGAGTCTTTTGCGGTAACGTGGAAGGCGAACTCCTTGGCGCCTATTTTGACCAGACCATCCCTTATTATGCTATGGTTCTCATCGAAAAGGTCCTTTTCCACATAGGCGAAGAGTGTCTTTTCCTGTGACTCTTTCTTGCTCCGTTCGGGCTGCTGTGATTCCGGAAAACGTATGGCGATCCCCATCACCACGACCAGGGCAATGATCACCATGAAAAACAGGATCAACTGAAACACACAGTCGATCATCGGCGTAATGTCGATTTCCGGCGGCTCGCTCGTTCGACGTCTCATGTCCATATTGTATCCAGCCCTATTTCTTGTTCTTTTCGTCCATTAGCTGCGAACTTTGCACGCTGGTGATAAACGCAAAGGAGGTTACACCGGCTTCCTTGGCTTTATCCACAACCTGAAGAACGCGGCCATAGAAAACGTTTTTGTGGACCTTCATCAGAAGAGTCATGTTCAACCGGACCGAATCTTCTTCGGCTTTCGTAAACGGCGCATACCCGTTCTTCTCCCGCACAACATTCAGCCGACGGATCAGGTCCTTTCCCTTTTTCCCCCGTTCCTTGTCGATCAGGTAGGGGACATCGTCGAGGCGGACGAACATGCTGTCGAAATCACCCTTTGCGGCAAATGCGATCTGGCCCGAATAATCCATGCCCTCGGCATAATTGAGACTGCCGTCCGGCTTCAGCCAGCCATCGACCGTGTAGGTTCCCGCCTTGGTCACGGCCGTTCCCGCCGGAAGCACGTAGATCTCCATGTTGAGTTCTTCCTGGCGGGCGGACTTGTAGGCATTGGGCAGACGCATGATGTCATCGAGCGAAGGATCCATTTTAAGAGTCACGATGAAAAAGATCAGCAACTGAAAGACGCAGTCGATCATCGGTGACATGTCGATTTTAAGGGCCAATCCTCCGCCTTTGCGGAGTTTCGATTTACCAATTGCCATCAGCGACGCTCCTAACCGGGACGCACCATTGTGTCGACCATTTCAGTAGCCGCTTCTTCGATCTGGTTAATGTATCCTTCGGCCGTTGATTTGATCCATGCATGAAAAATCATGGTGGGAATGGCGATGATCAATCCGGCGGCCGTGGTGATCAGGGCCACGGCAATACCGCCCGCCAGTTCGTCCGGCTTTGCGCCGCCGCCCGAACGCGCCATGACCATGAAAGCCTGAATCATTCCCTGCACCGTCCCAAGAAGTCCCAGCAGGGGAGAGACCGTATAGCAGATGCCAATCACATTAATGTGCGAATCCAGCACGGGAAGTTCGGTTTTGGCCGAATCCTCAATACCGCCCAGCATCCACTGCTTGGTCTCGATGGCATTGAGCTGCATCTTGATGGCATCTAGAAACTTCGACAGCCCGGCCCGAAAGATCTCGGCGGCCACGCCCTTCTTCTTCTCGCAAAGTACGACCAGCTCCTGGGCAATCTGATCTAGGGGTTTTCGCTCCTCGATCAACGCATCGAGAGTTTTAAGAAAGGTGGCTGGCGACAGCTTCTGCTTCTGAAGAAAAAAGGCCATCAACCGCTCGATCGTAAATGTGACCGAAAGCATGGATACAATCAGCAGGGGCCACATGAAGAAGCCGCCGGCAAGAAAATAGCCGATAATATCAAAGCCGGATTTAATGCCCGAAAAACCGCCACCCATAAAAAACCTCCTTCAAACTAGTGTGTAACCAAATTCTTGTCGAGCTGGTCCTTGGCGAACTTGCGGGCCTCGCCCTGGCATTGCCGGTTCTTCAGGACCTGATTGTATAGCGCGCGCGCCTTCTGCCATTGGCCGATCTGGTCCAGGCAATAGCCCAGGAATCCTTTGGCGCTGCAGACTTCGGAAAAGTCCGGATACTTGTTGACGACGGTCTCGTATTGCAGGCGGGCCTTCTCAAAATCTTCCTGCGCCCAGTAACTGTTTCCCATCTGGTAAATGCTGATTGGCACGTATTTACCGATGGGATATTTTGCGATGTACTGTTTATACTCACGCACGGCCGCATCGTATTCTTTCAGGAACAGAAGGCAATCGGCCTTCTGATAGTAGGCGGCCTCGGTGATCTCGGGAGAGGTATTGAGCTTGATGATGTCTTCAAAGGCATCACGGGCCTTGCCGTATCGGTCGCTGGAGTAATAGGCGTTCGCCTTAAAATAAATCGCATTGATCACATACGGATTGCTGGGGAACTCCTTAACCATGGCGTCGGCCAGCCGGATCACCTGATCGAATTTCCGCAACTGGTTGTAAGCATCGATCTCTTTGACCAGCGCGCCGCCGCGCAGCGTATCGCCGGCCCCTTGGTAATCGGCGTAAACTTTGTGAAAGCTCTCCGCGGCCAGTTCATACCGGGGCGGATTCATGCCGGTGTAGACATCGCCTTTGCCCATTTCGGCGACCGCGCGCTCAAAATCCGTTTCCGCGGCAATGACGATACGATTGTACGCGGCAATGGCGGCCTGAGGATTGGTCTTGCCCAGGATCTTCCCCATTTCCGCATCGGCCGCGCGCCGGATACTTTTATCTTCCGGTTTCACTTTCTCGAAGTAAGACAGGGCTTTTGAATCCTGATTCAGCTGCGCATAGCAGTCACCGACCAGGTAGGCGGCCGTTGAGAAAAGCGGCGAGTTGGGAAAATCCAGCACCTTTCCAAGATACTCGATGGCCTTGCTAAGATCTTGTTTGTTCTCCTTATAAATATTGCCGATCTGGAAATATATCTGGGGCGCCACATCCAAACCCGGAGTATCCTTGAGGTGCTTGAGCCAGAAACGGATCGCTTCGTCAAACTCGCCTTTGTCTTTGTGAGCGGTTCCCGCAGCCAAAATGGTCTGGCCAAAGACCTCGCTCTGCTTGAATTCGTCCAGCACCCGGGCATATTCCTTGATCGCCTCGTCGTACTTCTTCTGCTCCGAAAAGCAGACGCCGATCGAGAATTGCGCATAGGGGGCGAGGTCATTGGCGCGATTCTTTTCGACAAAAACACGGAATCCCTCGCGCGCCTTATCGAATTGCCCCTCGCGCCGGTAGGAATCGAAAACTTTGTATTCAATCTGGACCCGGACCGCATCGGCTGTCTTCGAATTATCCAAAATCGACTGATAGATCTTACGGGCATCTTCATACTTTCCTTGGTTTACATAGACCTGGCCGATGCCGACCTGCGCATTGATTTTGCGGATTTCATCGTCGGTAAGCTGCAGGATCGTCTGGTAGTTCACGAACGCCGAATCGAACTGTTCCAACTTGTAAAGCTGAATTTGGGCCACTTCCATCAAAGAAGCCACTTTGGCCTTGTCGTCCGGCGCTTCGGCGACTTTTCCCTGCCACAGCTTCAACTCCTCCTCGGGCGTAGAGGCGCCAATGCCCAGCAGCTTGTAGGACTCGATCACCAGCTCGGTGTTGTCCTTGATCTTGGCCGCGGTTTCCTTGGCTTTGTCCATATCGCCCATTCGTTTGTAGCAGTCCACCATCTCGAACAGGGCCTTGGACCCCCACTCGCCTTCGTAGTTGTCCACCAGGTATTGAAATTCCTCAATCGCCGCGGCGTATTCTTTTTTGTTCTTGAACAGCACGCCGATCTGGTATTGCGTCTGGGCCGCCTGGGGGCTGTTTGGGTAAAGCTGAATCCCGGCCCGGAAGTACTGAAGGGCTTGCTTATAGTCGTCGACTTTCTGGTAGTTTAGGCCCAATTTAAAGGCCGCCGAAGGGAAGAATTGGCTGGTTTTGTAATACGAGCAAAGATCTCTAAAATATTCGATTGCCTTGGCCGTATCGCCTTTTGCTTCGTAGCAGACACCCGTAAGGTATACAGCGTTGGAGGCAACCTGGGTTTTCGAGAAGTTCTGCAGAACTTTCGCGTACGCTTCAATCGCCTCATCCCAGCGTTTCTCCGAATCGAAATAGCCGCCAATATCAAGCTGGGTCCTGGCCTGCTTTTCCGGCTCTTTGACGACACCAATGGCGCGCTCGAATGTGGCTTTCGAATTTTGGGCATCACCCATTTTCGAATACGCATCGCCAAGTCCGATGTAGGCTTTAGCGATCAGGTCACTTTGCGTGTATACGTTGATGAAACGCAGATACGATTGGACCGCGCGCTGGAAATGGGCATTCGCCCTTTCTATCTGCTGCTTCTTTTGCCCGGCCTCGACGCGTTCGACTTCGCCCAAGGCGACATTGCCTTCGCGAAGGTAAGAATCGGCAATGAACTTTTGCGCGTCATCAACTTTGTCGGAAGAAGAGAAGAACTTCGCAACAAGAGCATATTGGTCCCGGGCTTTCTGTGTCTCATTCAATTCAAGATGACAGCTGCCGATCTCAATGACCGCATCGCACAGTGTGTTGGCGGCTTCCTCTTGCTGCTTCCCTTTGGCCTCTTGCTCCTGCATTTCCCGTGTATAGACCTTCACTTTATTATCGGACTTCTTGGCCATGCCAAGCTTGTCGATGTCAACGTATTTCTCCGTTTCCAAATCGACGTTCTTATACTTGGGAAACTCACGGGCAACGGCCCGGTTTCGTTCGAGTTTTTCGAATTCCTCTATGGCCGCCCTATATTTCTGCGCATCCTTATAGGATTGGCCGTTGGTGAAGAAGACCATTTCCGCATAGGGGGTTTCGGGGTACTTCTCCACTAGTTTATTCATGGCCCGGATCGACTCGTCATACCGAAATTCATTGCGAAAACTGGTGCCCGCATAATACATCGCGGTCTGCACAATGTACAGGCTCATGTAGTCTTTTTTGCTCTCAAACCGGCTGACGATCGTGGCCAGAGATTCGCGGGCCGCCTCGTAGCTCTGCTCGCCAATCAGGGCCTCGGCCTTGGCCAGCCGGGTCCGACCTTCGCGGCGCATCTCGTCCAAATTCTCGGTGTGAAACACCAACTGGTTCAACGGCGAGATGGCCGCGAAAAGCGCAAAAATGGCGGTGCCGATAAGCCAGTACATTCAGCCTACTTCCCGGTCTGGATATGAATGACGATGGGATTTGTGGACAAAGGACTGGCCGTATTGCGGTCCACCGGCGCAAAGCCCGTGTTTCCATAATTATCACTAGTCACCAAGGCCATCGCGTATTTCCCCGAGATCCACTCGGCGCCCGGCTTCGTGGGATCGATCATGCCCACCCACCCGATGTTTTTGACAAACCAATCATCGGTATTGAAGGGCATGCTGTAGACGATATGACGACTCGACAGGATGTCCCCGAGTGTAATGGCGGCCGGATCTTTCGTGGTTTGGGCAAAATAGAGCCTGATTTCGGTTGGATACGACCGCCCCATATCCTTGACTGCCTGTCCGGTTGTGAGCACCACATCAATGGGCCCGGTAACCGTGTCGTTGGGCACTGGGGTGGGATTCGTGTAGACCTTATCGGAAGCTCGTAAATAGACGGCGGGCGGATAAAAGTCCCAATTATAGAGGGTCGATTCCGTGATTTTCGACCAGACGTAGCGGTCATCATTGAAGTGCTTACCCTTGAGCCTGGCCATCACATAGAACTCTTTAAGCCCCATTTTGTAGAGTTCATCGTTCTGGATCGCATCGCTAAGATAAAACAGCGAGCCCTTCGCATATCCGGTTGCCGTGAACCCAACCGAATCTTTCCCGCCGTACCAGGCGCCGGGCCTGCGGTTTGCGAGGTTTTTTCCCGCAGGGGTTGTGTAAACGCATTTGGTATAGCTGGCCGGATCGGCAACATTGTATTCGAAAACCGTGTCTTCGTTCAACGTGTTGAGCCGATATCCGTGGGGCGCGGTTTCGACCAAGTCTTTGGAAGTATCCAGTAACGCCTTGCCGGCGCCGCTGGTTGCAACCCAGACATAGCAGGATTCCGAGAACGTGCTATCACCGTAGATCTGCACTGAGAACTGAACATTCTTCTGCGAGGTCAATTTTCCATTTACGCCTTCCGCCTTGCGCAAATCCGCATTGCGCACCACCAGTTTGCAGATGTAAGGCTGGATCTTGATGAAGCTTTTAAGAATGATTTGCGACTGATCCAGTTTTGTAGCCCTGACATAAACTTCCTTGGTGCCGCTCCCCGGATCCAACACAACATTGGCAATGGGATTGGCAGCCACGCCGTTACCGCTGGGAGCTATCGATTCCACCGCGCCTGAATCCAGCACCTGACAGCTGGTAAAATTTTCAAGAGGCGTCAGCGTTATGCTTACCGTTCTGGTCATGGTATGCGAAGCACCGTTGTTGATCGTGATCATTCCGCCGGAGATGGTGGTCCGCACATGCGCCGTGTCCTCGTAGGATAACGCGCCCTCGACCGTATCGGCACCCACCACGACTCCGCCAATGGTTAACGGATGCAGCCATAAGGCCGCCACCTTATAATGGTAAATGCCGTCGCCAACCCCGGGCAGGGCCTGAAATGACGCCACTCCGGCCGGGATAATCGTATCGATAGCGGAAAAGTCCTCTTCGGCCACCGCGGTTCCCCAGGCCGAATAGATTCTGTAGCCGATCGTCTGACGGACACTCGAAACGGGCGCGGTCCAAGAGACATTCACCTTGTCCGAACCGGGATCGAACGTGGCAGTCACGGGATCGGTTCGCAGTTCATCGTTAGCTGTGCTAGTGGGCGGCAACGGCTTCTCAGTGCAAAGAACGGTAAGAAGGAGCGCCGCGGCGATTGGCAAAATTACGGTTTTCGTTCGCATTGGAAATCCCCTTTTTAGAAACGGCCGGTCCAGCGCAATTGGATATTTTCCCCATTCGTGGTCATAGCTAAATGCGGCTTGGTATTTTCGATAGCGGCCTCTTCTTCGCGGCTGGGGCTGAAGAAAAACGCCTCAAGAGCGTTGGCCGCCCAGATTCCGCCGGCAAGGGTCGCCCATAACATCATTTCCTTGGATTTCGTATCGGCATTGGTGTAAGCCCGGTCCCATTGGGTTCGAAGGGCCAAACGCTCGTCGTAGCTCGTAGCCAGATCGTATTGTCGTTGGTAAATGACAGTCTCTTCCTGGTAGGTATCGGCCTTTGACATAGCGTTGAAGACCGCATGAATGGCGGCGACTTCAGCGCAAAGGAATCCCAGGCCGATGTAGACATGATGGCCGCCACTGGCCATCTGCCCCATTCCCGGCAAGATCAGAGACTGGGTGAGAGCGCCTCCGTTCACCGCCCAGGATGAAGACAGTGCGCCCAACAGCAGCACGGTGGCCATGGTTCTTTTTATTGCGTTCATTGGTTCCTCCCTTTCGGATCAGAGGCCTGCGTATATTTTGGCAAAAATCTCGGACCTGTGTTCGTTGAGACGGACACCCGTGTCGAGCAATTCGTTCCGAAGATTGGCGTCGGCTCGGGTATCGGCCACATAGATGCCGAACATGATTGCGATATTGTACCCGTTGTAGTTGTCACGGCTCACAAGCTGCGCGATCTTTGTGGTTTTGGAATAGCTGTTGGTTTGAACGATGCGGTCGTATACACGCTCCCACTGAATTCCGCTCTCGATCCGGGTACGGCTGGCGATTTGGAAATTGCAGAGCAGAATGGGGACGCTCATCAGCAAGCTCTCGGTGTTGAGATCGTATTCGATCCAGCTGTTGCGAATTTGGGTCTGCTCGGCAGGCGACAACAGGTGCTGGGCGAAGAAATTCTCCTCCTGCCGGGGGTCGCGCTCGGTTGGTCCTTCGCTTAAATTGCGGCGGAATTCGTAGGAAATTTTGTAGCGCGGCAGAATTTCGAGCCGGTTGAGAAGATTCAATGCCGCGCGCCAACCCTCGAACGAATAATCCCATGTCTTGCGGTAGCCGAACTTCTGGATGAGATAGGCTTTGCCGATAGTGCGCTTGCCGTATTCTTCCCAACCCGCCTCATAGGCGATGGAATCCTCGTTGGCACTGGTCAGATAGGTCCGCATGCGCGTGATGTAGAATTCCTGGCCCGGCAGCGACCGCATCAACTCGATACCCAACATGGCTCTGGTTCCGATTTCCAAATTGGGGATATCGCTCAAATTAAGGCCGCCAATAAGGTTATTCACGATAGCGTTGCGGAAACGCATGGGATCCGGAACAAAACGATACACGCCGGCTCCCCGGGTCTGAATAGCGTCGTTGCGGATGCCGTCCTGCACCAGAAAGGTCTCGTTGCCAAGGAAGTAATCCATTCTGCGCTCGCGCGCCGCGACTCTCCACATTTCACTGCCATACAGGATCCGGGAAACCCCTTCCCCATTTTCGGGCTTATCTCCACTTTCAAAGTAATTACCCGTCAGGTTCATATTGCGGGCGCTCTCGATGACCGTGCCCACATTCAATTCTAGTGCCCCCGTGGGACGGAAACGGGTTTTGGCGCGCAAGCCCTGCAGGCCATTGGACATATAGGCATTCGAGGTGATCGTATACGGCAGTTGGTAGGGATAGTCGGGCAGCATATCGTCTTCTTCATTGTCGAAGACGCCGTTGAAATTCATATCATTTGCCAGGTCGAAAAGGGGTGGATCGCTGCTATAAAGCAGAAAATCTTCTTCATAGTCCACGGTCCCGTTCTTATTCCGGTCATATCGGTCGGGAATCACGCCATTGGGGTCGTCGTAGATCTTCTCCATGCCCGTGGGCAGAAGCACGGTCCTGGCCAGGTTCGTCTGTCCGATAAACGAGGTCCTTAGTATCTGATCGTTATAATAAAATTGGTAGGCATCTAATTCGCCCGTATTGGACGGGTAGTGTCGACGGCCGTTTTCCACAAGAATGTCATTGTCCTCGTTATCATCAACGGAAAGCCATTCGTTGCTCAGTGGCTTGGGATAATTCAGATAATCCAGGGAGTAGGTGAAGTTGCCCGTGCGATTGCGTGGATAGGCGTAGTATGCTTTGGAAATGAAAAGGCTGGGTTGAAATTCGGTCAAGTTCGTCTCGAAATTGGGGTCGATTCTGTAGCCCTCCGCGTCCATCCGGAATTTCTCGCCAAATTCACGGTTGGCTTTGAACTGCAGTACCAGATTGCGTTCCTGTCGGGACGCGTAATATTCCAAATCGTTCGCTTTGCCCGGAAACTTGCTGTCTTTGATGTTAACGGCCACCTCGCCCGAAAGATTCGCCCCAAGGATCTGGGAGCGGAAATTGGCCCCGTAGGTGATCGAGTTTACCCGAATCGCAAACTCATACGAGTATGGCCGATAATTTACGGGTGCGCCGGCCGCCGGGTTTAAAATGAAGGCCGAAACCGAATTGTCGAAATCCTGCCTGGACAATGGCGTCGGATGCGGACTCTTTGCGATGAAATCGCCGAAATACGTGACGCCTTCCCGCCCGGATACGAGACCTCCCTGTTTCGATTCTCCGCTAAAGGGAATTCCGTTCTGGAACATATTGCTCACGCTGACATGGAATGGCTCACCGTATGTAACGGTGCGGGTTCCACTTTCGTCAATGTAGGCCGGAATACCCGGCGGGATAAATTTATCGGTACTCACAAAAACAAGGTAATTGCCGGCTACATTGTATGTAAATTTGACATGCCGGATCTGCTGGGCATCCAAACCGTGTGGAATCTGAGGTGCAAGCGGCTGGAATGCGACCAAAACCGGGCCTAGGCCGTGCGCGGTCCGAGGCAGGCGAACACTGTAGAACGTGGAATCGACCATCGAGACTGCATAGCAGGCCGAAGGCCCGCCGGCATCGTGCTCTACGCCTTCCTTGGAAACAATTTTCATCCGAAAGTTGTCGGGTCCATCGATAAAACAGCCGGCATCATCGGTGCGGTCATAGGTGAGATCGTAGAATTCAAAATGGATTTCTTCGGGAATCCACGCATCCGGGATATTTCCGCGCAGCTCCTCGCCTTTGGCCAGATCGGTATGGTGGTGGTTCATGTATGTCAGACCTGCCTGCAGATACTGGCCCAAATCGGTCTCGGCGTGCAGGCCCCAGAAGAAATCGTAATCGCTGTACGGTGATTTGTTGGAATAGTCGGTGAAGCCCTTAGCGCTGTCGGTGGATTTGTCGGAGTTCAGTTTTCCGGTTGTTATCCAATCGCTTTCGGGGGTCCATTGGCCGCTTGGGTAATCCACGAAAGAGCCGTCAATCAGCGGACTGGTTACGTTGGACACGATTCTCTGAATGCCCGCGCGCGCCATTGCGCCGGGTCGCGTACGGCTGGCCAGGGCCGTCAGCTTTAACCGCTGGCTCCAGACATCCCATCGAATCCCCTTGTAATTTGACATATTGAGGGTAAATGGCGTGAACCGCGTTTTGATCTGATCGCCCATAAGAATGGTGCTCTTGAGCCCGCCGATTTCGTCGCGGGTGATTACCAGATTGGTGAAGTTGTCCCAATAATGGGAAGTCGCCCATTCCTGGCTTACGGCCAATCCCAGCGAATCAAATCCCTTGCTGTTGGTCAGCGAATACGAGGTCCGGTCGTTGTGCAGATTATAAACCTGAAACCCGTCGGTTATATGGTCGCCGAATAGGTCGTAGTAACTCTCGGCATCGCGCTTCACGTCCTCTCTGGAGTAAGGCTCGCTGCCATAGTTCTGGTAAAAACGGGATCCGGATGCGGACTCGCCCTCGGCAAGGGCATTGCACCACAACAGCGGCAACGCAATTGCCGCGAAAGCCCGAAATAAGTGTCTTTTCAACGCCATACGAATGAGCTGCTCAGCTTACAGACCCGCATAGATCCGGGCAAAGACCGTTGAATAATGTGGATTGTATGGGAGCCCGGTGATCAAAATGGGATCGCGAAGGTTCGTATCACCCTCGGTATCCTGAACATTGACCCCGAACATGATTGAGACGTTGTAGCCTGCATAGCTGTCCTTACTGACAATCTGCGCCACTTTGGACACCTTCGAATAGCTGCCGGTCTGCGTAATCCGGTCGTAATTGCGCTGCCATTGAATTCCCATTTCCAGCTTGGTTCGTTCGGCAATCTGAAAATTGCAGCGCACGATGGGCGCGCTCATGATGTAGTCGTCTGTGTTCTCGTCGTATTCCCACCAGCGATTCATGAATTCAACCAGTTCATCTTCGCTCAAGAGACGCGGCACTCCGTATTTCTCGTCATTCCGGGGGTCCGCTTCGATTCCCCTGGCCTTCAGGTTCCGCCGGAATTCGTAGGCGATTTTGTATTGGGGCAGGATCTCGAAACGGTTAAGAATATTGAAAGCGCGGCGCCACCCCTCGTATTCCAGGTTCCATTTCTTGATATATCCAAACTTGGTCATCAGATAGGATTTGGCAATGGTCCGCTCGGGATACTGCTGCCAATAGGATTCATAGGCGAGGGAATCGAGGCCGTCATCCGTAAGATAGCGCACCAGTTTCGTATCGTAGAACAGCTCGCCGCCAAGAGAGCGGTGCAATTCAAGGCCCAGCATGGCGCCGCTGGTAACCTCAAAATTGGGAATGCTAAGGAAGCTGACTCCGGTGACAAAATTGGTGAGGATCGCATCGCGATAGCGCATGGGGTCCACCACAAACTTATAGCTGCCCTTGTCCACGGTGAGAACGGCATCGTTGCGAATGGCATCCTTGACGTAATACATTTCGTCACCCAGAAAGAATTCAAGGCCCTGGCTTCGCCGGACAACGCGCAGCATACCATTGCCATAGGCAACCAGCGATTTTCCTTCGGACGATCCCGGTTTGCTGGCCATATCGGTGGCGAAATCCATGTTTACGGCCGACTCCATTTTGCCGCCCACATTCACTTCAAGATTCGTCAACGGCAGAACCCGCAGCTTCAGCGAGGCGCCCTGCAAGCCGTGACTGCGATAGCCGTTTGAGGTAAGGGTGTAGGGGACGGCGTATGGATAGTCCGGCAGAATGTCGTCATCGGCATAATCGTAAATTCCGTTGAAGTTTAGATCGTTGCCCAACTCGAACACCGGCGGATCGGTGTAATAGAGCAGAAAATCTTCGAGATAATCGACCACGCTGTTTTTGTTCTTGTCATAGCGATTCGAGATCACGCCGTCATTGTCGTCGTAGGTCATGACCATTTGCGTTGGGAGGTATACCAACTGCGTCCCATCCGTGGATCCGCCAACAGGAGCGTTTAGAACGCCGTCAATGGCAAACATCCCTCTCGCGCTTTCATCATAATCGCTGGGGTAATGGCGCCGGTCGTTTTCGGAGTAAAGGTCGCCATCCTCGTTGTCGTCGATCGAAACAAAATCATTGCTAAGAGGCCGGGGGTGGACAAGATAATCCCACCCGTATGTTCCCTTCTGCTGGTCCGTGGGATGCGCATAACTTGTCTTATTGATATAAAGACTTGGCTGGAGAGATTTTAGGTTGGGTTCGTAGTTGGGGTCGATCCGATACACATCGCCCGAGAGGTTGAGCCTATTGGCGAAATCGCGATTCGCCTTGAACTGGAAAACATTGCTGCGCAATTTCTGGCTGGTGTAGTCCGAAAGCTTGTTGTTGGGGCCGGGATACTTTCCTTCCCGCACACTGGTCGCGAATTCGCCTTCGAAATCTACGCCGTACAGTTTGCCTTTGAAATTCGCTCCGTAGGTTATCGTGTTCACATTCATGACAAATTCGTAATGATAGGACTTCAGGTTGGCGGGCGCCCCCAGGGCAACCTGGTTGGCAAACGTGGCGCGGTCGATTGAGATTAGTTTGGGCGACTTGGCAATGTAGTCGCCGAAATATGTGGCGGACTGTACCGGGTCGATATTGGTTGTCAGGGGCCACCCGTCGCGATAGATGTCATCGACTCCGCGCGACAAGGGTTCTTCATACACCACCAGATCCTGAGCCGCACCGGAACTGCGATCAACCGTCGCCCTAATTGCCAATGGAATGAACCGGTCGGTGGAGACGAAAACCATATAATTGCCGGCAACGGTATAGTCGAATTCAATGTGCTTGATCTGGTCTCTGGGAATAGAGTGCGGCTTTGTGGGATTCATGGGACGAAACGTGACAAGAACCGGTTCCCATC
>CAYVZU010000023.1:0-22337 GCA_964455935.1 uncultured Fibrobacterota bacterium | reverse complement strand
ATGCGCGGCAGGTTCACCGAATACAGGGTGGTATCCGTGACATCCACGCTGTATTTGCCGGTGGGCCCGCCCGCCGCAACACTGTTGTTGATGGTCATCTGAATGTCTTGCACGTAGCAGCCGGCGTCATCGGTCCGGCCCGGTGTCAGATCGTAGAACTCAAAATGAATTTCGTCGGGAATCCAGCCGTCGGGCAAGGTTCCGGAGAATGTCTCGCCCTGCGCAACATCGGTTCGGTGATGGTTGATAAAGGTTACGCCATACTGAATGATATTGGCGAGGTTATTCTCGGCATGAAATGCCCAATATAGATTATAATCACCATAGGGAGACTTGTTGGAGTAATCCATGTTCAGGGGGGCTTTTTGAAGACTGTCGGTACTCAATACGGGTAGGGGGCCATTAATGGCGGAACGTCCAACAAATGAACCGTCCACAAGCGGGTAATCGACCGGCGCACTGCTTGATACATCACGATAGGCGAGGGCGCCCGGATACGTCCGGCTTAGCAATGCTGTGAATTTCATGCCCGTTGACCACATATCCCAGCGAATTCCCTTGTAGTTCAGCTTGTTGAGCGTAAATGGCGTGAACCGGGTTTTGATCTGGTCGCCCACCAGGAAGGTTGTTTTGGTCCCGCCAATGGCATCGCGGGTCATGACGAGATTGGTAAAGTTATTATAGAAAGACTTGTCCCACATTTCATTGCTGCGAAACAGGGCCGTGGAGTCGAAATCACTTTCGGACTTGGAATAATTGAGTTTTTCGTTTTGGAGCGTATAGACGAAGAACCCATCGGTAATATGGGCTCCAAAAAGGTCGTAGTAACTGACCTGCTCGGTTTTAATGGCTTCGCGGGCATAGGGATCGGATCCGTAATTCAGATAAAACGGTTCTTCTTCGGACAACATCGAAGTCAGAGACTTGTTCTGTGCTTGAGCGCCAAGACAAAGCAGCCCAAGTAGCAGAGCCGGGGTTAGAAAGAATGGGCTCATCTTTGAATTCATTTACTCCTCCGTACACGCGTAGAGGTCCTTGCAGACCGCTGGAAACCGGCAGGTCTGCCGGGCTCCGCTTCTCCAAAAGAGGACCTTACACGGATGCGCAATCAAATCGCGAAGAAATCTTAAACTAAGATATATTTATTTGGGAAAACCAGTCAAGCCGCTTGGATTGCTTGGATTGATCCGCAACCGGAGCGAAGATTTCGCATGAAAATGCGAATTGTGCCGGCCGGCTCAACTCAGAACCGTGATGGCCACAGCGTCTCCTTTGATTCCAACTGGCATGAATTTTTCCCTTCCATTCCTGCAAATCAATTCGCGTGCCGGATTTAATGGCGTTTTCAAATCAAGCGCCATGATGCAGGATAGGAAGGCATATTCGGCCGATGGGAGATGTATTGCCGCATATTATCAGGGCGAGAATGCCCTCTTATTGGGCCGCGTTGGTTTGGGCCGCCGCGCCGGAATTCCAGGCCGACAGCACTCGGTTCTTATAAATTGGAAACGAACTGCCGCGAATGGATTGCCGCGCTCCGGTAAGCAGTTCCTGGTAGAAATGGATGTTATGGTAGGTGGCAAGGCGAAGCGCAAGAATTTCGCCGGCTGCGTAAAGATGGCGCAGGTAAGCGCGGGAATAATTGCGGCACGTATAGCAGTCACAATCGGGATCCAGCGGCATTTCCGTTTGTGTTGCGCAGCCGGCCGACTTGTAGTTCAGCTTTCCAGTGTGTGTAAAAACCATTCCGTTTCGCGCATTGCGCGTGGGCAGGACACAATCGAACATGTCAACCCCGCGTTCAACGGCCTCCAGAATATTTTCCGGCATGCCCACGCCCATCAGGTACCGGGGTTTTTCCTCCGGCAGTCGACTGCACGTGAGACCGGTGGTCTCATACAGCAATTCGGGCGGCTCACCCACGGCCAGGCCGCCAATGGCATAGCCGGGGAAGTCCAGGAGGCGCAACTCGGCCGCGCATTCCTCGCGCAGATCAGCATAAACGCTTCCCTGCACGATCCCAAACAGGGCTTGGGGGGTCCCATAATGGAATGGGGCCTGCGCATGCGCATCGCGACAGCGTCGCGCCCAACGAATTGTCCGGCGCATAGCCAGAGCGGCGTAATCCCTTTCACAGGGATAGGACGTGCATTCATCAAGAACCATGATGACATCCGCGCCAATGCGGTGCTCGATATCCATAACCGACTCGGGCGTAAAGACATGACGCGAGCCGTCGAGAAATGATTGAAACCGGATTCCTTCCTCCTCGATGGACAGCGAGTCGCGTAGACTATAGATCTGGTACCCCCCGCTATCGGTGAGAATGGGACCATCCCAGTTCATGAACCGGTGCAAGCCGCCGGCGGATTGAAGAATGGCCGTACCCGGTCGCAGATAGAGATGCACAGTATTGGCCAATATCATCCGCGCCCCGCATTCCCGAAGTTCCTCGCGGGTTTGCGTGCGCACCGAAGCCCGCGTTCCAACGGGCATAAAACAGGGCGTTTCAACATTTCCGTGAGGCGTATGAAGGATTCCAAGCCTGGCCTTGCAGGATGGATCGGTCTGCAGAACGCCAAACGCGAATCCAGGCGCAATGGGATTGATGTCGTGAGGAATCGCAGACATAAGGCTATATAAAATAAATGCAGGCCGTGACCGAATTACAGGTATGCCTCCAGGCATGGCGAAAGACCGCCCGGAACCGGGCCAGGAGCGCCTGGATCTTTCAAACGAACGGCGATGCCAACGCCAAAACGGCAAGGATGAGGGTGGCCGAAGTGCAGCGTCGTTGCCTTCCTTTTTTGTCGTCATTTGCACGTCCCTGATTCATTTTCTAATTTTCATACGCCATGATCTTTGTCGAGAACCTCACCAAACGCTATGGAAGCACGCGCGCCCTTGATGGCGTAAGTTTCTCCGTTGAAAAGGGGGAAATTCTGGGTCTGCTGGGACCCAACGGGGCGGGCAAATCGACCACGATGAATATCCTGGCCTGCTTTCTCCATCCCAGCGAAGGCCAGGCCGTGGTGGCGGGTTTCGACTGCGTAAGGCAACCGCTGAAGGTCACGGCGCGCATCGGCTACTTGCCGGAAATTCCACCATTGTACGAGGCCATGCGGGTCCAGGACTATGTTCGATTTGCCGCGGAAATCAAGGGGGTCGCACCGGACCGGCTGGGCAGCCGCATCGATTACGCCCTGGAGGCAACCGGTGTCGAGGACCGGCGCCGATCGCTGATCTCCGCGCTTTCCAAGGGATTCCGCCAGCGTTTGGGACTGGCCGCGGCCATTGTTCACGATCCCGAAGTCCTGATTCTGGACGAACCCACCATTGGCCTGGATCCCAATCAAATCGTTGAGATCCGGCGCCTCATCAAGGACCTGGCGTCTTCGCGCACGGTAATCTTATCCACGCACATTTTGCCCGAAGTGGAGCTGGTCTGCAACCGGGCCGCAATTATTCACGAGGGCCGCATCGCTGCAATTGACACCATTTCGAAGCTCCGCGACCGCTTTCGCGGGAGCCAGATTCTGGAGCTTGAAATCGCCGCGGAAGACGCGGTCGTGGAAAGGGAGTTGGGCGGACTGCGGGGCGTCATCGCATTGGAGAAAAAAGGGGCGGGCCGGGAAGGCACGCTTTGGGTGCTGGAAGCCGGACCCGACACGCTCATCCGTCGGACCGTATTCGAGACCGCCGCAAAGCGCAACTGGGTCCTGCTGGAGATGCGTTCGCGCGAACTTCGCCTCGAACAAGTGTTCGCCGAATTGACCCGCGAGGATGCACAATGAGAAAGACGTGGGCCATCTGCCGCCGGGAACTGCAGGCCTATTTCGCATCGCCCATCGCCTACGTTAGCCTGGGCGTCTTCGCTGTCCTGGCCGGATTTTTCTTTTATGCCATGACGGCCGAGTATCTGAGCGCGGTCTTTGCAAGCGAATCCCAATACGCCGAGGGCATGGGCCCTACGCTGAACGTAAACGAAATGCTCATACGTCCGCTCCTGGCTACGCTTGGCTTTTTATCGCTCCTGCTTTTGCCCATGCTCAGCATGCGCTTGCTGGCCGAGGAACGGCGTTCGGGAACACTGCAGCTGCTTTTATCCTCCCCGCTGTCCTGCCTTCAGATCGTGCTTGGAAAATACCTGGCCGCGATTTGCGTTTATGGCCTCATGCTTCTGCTGACCCTTCCCTACCAAACCCTTTTCTTTCTGCGCAGCTCCGCGGAATGGAAGCCTTTTGCGGTCGGTTACCTGGGCTTGCTTTTGATGGGCGCCAGCTTCTTGTCGCTGGGGCTTTGGATTTCGGCTCTTACACGAAACCAGATTGTTGCTATCTTTCTGACCTTCGGCCTGCTCCTGGTTACCTGGGTTGCCGGATGGGTCGAACAGGGTGTTTCGCCCGCGATGCAATCGGTTCTGGGCTATGTCTCGTTTTTTAATCATCACCAGGACCTGGTCAAGGGCGTTCTGGATACCAGCGATCTTATCTATTATGGAACGGTCATCGGTCTGGGCCTGTTCTTGGCGCAGCGGTCCGTGGAGGCAACCCGGTGGCGGACATGAAAAAAAAGCTGCCCGCGGTTTTTCTGGACCGCCGCGTTCAATCGCAGATTGTGCTGGCCTTGACCCTGGCCGTCCTCGTGCTTGGGAATCTCCTGGGTACGCACGTTCACCGGCGTTGGGATTTTACGCGAACCAAACTCTATAGCCTCTCGGGCCAGTCGAAGAAGATTCTCAACGGCCTGTCGGGCGATGTGGAGGCATACTATTTCTACAAAGAAACCCCCTACGATGCGCAAGCCGATATTCTGCGAGAGTTCGCCAAGGAGTCGCGGCGCTTTCGTCTGCACCTGACCGATCTTGACAAAAGACCCGAGGTGGCCCGGGCGTATCATGTCAACGACTACAATACTCTGGTGTTGACCTACGGGGGACGGCAGAAGCGCGTCTCGTATCCAGAGGAAACGGATGTGACCAATGCGCTGCTGCGGCTTGTCAGAAACGAGCAGAAGAAGGTTTTCCTCACTTTCGGCAACGGCGAGCGGTCGATGCGCAATCACGACCGCGACGGGTTCAGCCGGATGGCCGCCCTGCTCGAACGCGAAAACTATCGGATCGACAGCCTGGCTCTGGCCGTTGGGGACAGGGTGCCGGATGATTGTGACGTCCTTGTCGTCAACGGTCTGACCAAGCCCTGGACCCAACACGAGCGCAACCTGGTTGCCGATTACGCAAACCGCGGCGGCCGGATCTTCCTGAATCTCGACGACAGCCTGTCGGGGACAAATGCCCTGCTGGGTACATGGGGATTGGCCATGGAGAATGCGGCCATCATCGACCTTACGGCCAGCCTGTTTGGCGTAAGCCCCGGAATCACGGCGCTGGTGGAATACGCCGATCATGAAATCACGGCCGACTTCCGGCTCATGACCGCCTTCGAACTGCCCCGGCCCATTCGCGTTTTCAAAACCGGGGAAGGATTGGAGCCTGTCGAGTTTCTGCGCAGCTCCGAGCGAAGCTGGGCCGACCGGGACACAAAGGCCAAGAAATTCGAGTATCGCGAAGGGATCGATGTGAAAGGGCCGTGGGGGTTTGGGGTTGCCTTGGAATCGAAACGGACAAAAAGCCGGATTGCCGTGATCGGCGACAGCGAATACGCATCCAACGCCTACGAGAGTTTCTCGGGTAACGCCGATTTGTACTTAAACACCCTTGCCTGGCTTACGAGTCAGGAGGACTTGATTTCAATCCGGAGCAAGGAGATGAGCCATCAAAAGCTGAATCTCACGCAGACCCAGGCCGCGCTCTTCTTTGGGCTGGCGATCTTCGTGATTCCCTTTGCGGTCGCCGCAACCGGGGTGTTTGTGTGGATCAGAAGGAGAAGGAACGCTTGACGTTTGACGTCTGACATTCGGAAAACGGCACGAACTAATCCCCGAACCGGGGATGACCCAATGTAGCCTTGTCCTAAACCCGTACCCAACATCTTTCGTTTCCTCTTTGCCAATCCCTAATCCTTGAGTTTCCTCCACAGCGTGGCCGAGCTGATGTCCAATACCTTCGCGGCCCGGGTCCGGTTGCCGTGAACGGAATCAAGCACCCGGCGGATATGCTGCTGCTCGACTTCGGCCAGCGTTGCTTTGGCTGACGCGCCCGCGACAGGCCCGGGAATGGCTTCCAAAATCCGGCCTGGCAGGTCCTGCATCGTAATAACACCGTCTTTGCAAAGCAAAGCCGCCCGCTCCAGCGCGTTCTCCATCTCCCGGACGTTTCCCGGCCAGGCATAGGCCAGCAGGGGATCGAGGCAGGCCGCATCGAGCCGAAGATTATCGAGGCCCAGCCGCCGCGCGAGTTTTTGCACAAAATGGCGCGCCAGCGCCAGAATATCGTCCGTTCGTTGCCGCAGGGGCGGCACCTCGACTTCAATCACGGACAAACGGTAAAACAGGTCCTCGCGAAATTTTTTCTCTTCAATGGCCCGGGCCAGATCGCGGTTGGTGGCCGAGAGGATCCGGACATCGATTTTGCGCGGCTTGCTTTCGCCCACGCGCAAAATTTCGCGCTCCTGCAGAACGCGCAAAAGCTTGAGTTGCAGGGCCGGTGAAACATCGCCGATTTCATCCAGAAAAACCGTCCCACCCTGGGCTTGCTCCAGGAGACCCACCCGGTCGCGTACGGCGCCGGTAAACGAACCGGCTTTATGTCCAAACAATTCGCTTTCCAGAAGCGTTTCGGGCACCGCGCCGCAGTTAATACCGAAGAATCCCGCCTTGGCCCGCCGCGAAAGGGAATGAATATGGCGCGCCAACACCTCCTTGCCGGTCCCGGTCTCGCCGGTGATCAGAACGGAGGAATCGAAAGGCGCAACCCGCGTGGCCAGTTCCAGAACCCGCTGGTAGGCAGGACTGTGCACCTCCTGCAAAAATGGCTTCCGCCCCTGCGAAAGCTCGTCGAGGCGTCGGCGCTCGCGCGCCAGTTCGCGCGTCTTCTGGCGCAGTTCGTTCGAGAGCTGCTCGATCTTGCCCTGCACATCATCGATTCGGAAATAGGGCAGATGGCCTTTGATTTCGGAACCCCAGGACATTTCATCCCTGCCCTCGGCCGTGCAGATGCGGTCGCCTTTTCCGCGGCAAAGCCGCTCGATAAAAAACACATTCTTCCCAAGGCAGAATGAGACGTAGCCGCTGGCATAGCCAACGAGCATCCAGCAAACCGGCGCGTTTGATGCGGAAGCGGCGATGAGGTGCTCCTCGGCTTCGCCCGAGTTGTGCCAGTTCACATCCATATGGAACCGCCCCTCGGTTTCGTCCAGATCAAAACGTTTGACTTGCGCCTTAACCACCCCTTGCAGCGTGTGCATCCGCGGCCCCGCCTTGATCCATTCGCGCATGTTTCGCCAATGAAAGATGCGTTTCATGGCCGCGGCATCCGCCTTGCCCCAGAAATAACCGAAGCGCGTCAGGATGCGACGCGTCTGCTCGGGCCCGATCATCTCGAAAAGATCCTTGCGCATCTGGGCAAAGGTATAAATGTCGTGCAAGACAAGACGACGGCCCTTGAGATTGAGGAATCCTTCGCCAAATTCGATGATTTCGGAAAGCTTCAGTTCTTCTGCCAGCACAGCGGCCTCCGCTCAATTATGAAATAGTAATCTTTCAATTTGAAATATAATAGCAAAATGATCCAATCGCCGAATATATGGATAAGGCATTGCGCTCAAACCAGTTACGGCAACAGATGCGGACTGGCACACCGATTGCCTTAGAGTAGTGTGCCGAAACAAAAAGGGAGGCGCAATGTATACGATGCTTTCGAAACGAGCCAAGGGTCTGGAAAAAGAGGCCGTTGATTTCGCACGGGAACTGATCATGACCGGCAGCCAGACGCTGCATGAATCGGATGTGGCCGGCAAAACCGAATCCCGCATGAAAACACTGGGCTACGACCGGGTGCTGCGGGATGAATTCGGCAACGTCGTGGGACTGATGACCGGCCGCGAGTCCAGCCCCTGCGTTCTGCTGGTCTGCCATATGGACACCGCGGCGGTTGCGGCCGGCACGGCCCACAAACCCGGCCAGATTGAAAACGGACGCCTGTATGGGCCGGGAGCATCGGACTGCAAGGCCGGACTTGCCGCGCAAGTCTACGGGGCCGAACTGATTCGGCGCAGCCTGCTCCCCTTAAAAGGAAACCTGGTGGTGGCCGCGACCGTGGCCGAGGAAGGCGGCTGCAGTGTGGGTGTGCGGGGGCTGATGGAAAAGACGCTGCCCGAACTGGGGCTGAAGCCGGATTTCGCGATTCTGGGCGAACCCACCGGGCTGGGGCTCTACTACGGCCACGACGGCTGGATCAAATTCGAGATTCAGATCGAAGGGGCCAACCCGTTCATTGTAGACGATACGGCGCGCGCCGTGTTCGAGGACCTGCGCGAATCATGGGCCGGCGGCGCTGACGAGCGCGCCCTGATTCGCCTGCCGCGGTTTGCTCAGATGGACGACCGCCATTGGGCCACGATTGAAATTGACCGGAGGCTAAAGCCCTCGGAAAAACCGGATGACGTGGTTGGACAGGCCCGGCATCAGGCAACACTCATTGCCGAATCGCTGGGCTCCGTTGCGGTCAGCGCGAAGGTACAGAAGGAAACTCAGGTCACCTACACCGGCCGCACCGTCATGGCGCAGAAGCTGACGCATGCCTGGGCCACCGACCCGTTTAATCCTATGCTGGAACGCTGCCGGCACGCGTTGGCGGCCGCGGATTGTCCGGCAACCCCCGGAAAATGGAAACTGGGCCGGATGGGCATGGGCACGGCCGGAGGCGTATTGGTTGACGAGTTCAGGATCCCGACAATCGGCTACGGACCGGGAAACGAAGACTCGGCGCACACGGCCGACGAATGCGTGGAAATCGAAAGCATCGGAAAGGCCCTGTTTGGCACTGCGGTCATGGTCCAGGCCCTGGCCGGAGTGCCGGTGTTCGGCTGGACGTCGGAGGATTTTTAGCCATGGATATTTTGACCTTCAACTGCGGCTCTTCGTCGCTGAAATACAAGCTCATTCGCATGCCCGAAGAGCTTGTCCTGCTGGGCGGCGAAGCGCAGCGCGTAGGTCCCAAAACCGGCGAACCGGCGCGCATTCTCCATCGTATCGGGCAGGACCGGCAGACGATTTACGTCGAGATGCCCAGCCTCGCAATTGCCTTTGTCGAAGTCATGAAGCTGATCGTAGCCGCCGGGTTCGCCCCGGCCTGCATCGGCCACCGAATCGTGCACGGGGCCGATCAATGCAAACGGCACATGCGAATCCATCCAGAGCTGATCCAAAAGCTGCGCACATTCCAGAATATGGCGCCCATTCACAATCCGCCGGCCATCGACCTGGCCCAGGAATGTTTGCGGCTCTACCCTGGGCTCCCCCAGATGGCCATTTTCGACACGGTGTTCCACGCCACCATACCGGCGCGCGCTTTCACGTACGCAATTCCAACCGCGCTTGCCAGTGAACTGGGGATCCGCAAATACGGCTTCCATGGGATCAGTCATGGCTATATCGCCCAGGAGACCGCCCGTCTTCTGGGGTGCGCCCGGGAAGATGTCTGTGCGGTCAGTTGCCATTTGGGAAGCGGCGGCGCCAGCCTCTGCGCAATCCAAAACGGCCGTTCCGTCGACAACACGATGGGGTATTCGCCGCTGCAGGGTCTGATGATGAGCACGCGCTGCGGCGATCTGGACCCGGCTGTCGCGCTTCAACTGGTGGTGGACCACAACGGCGATTATAAGGCCGTTAACCGGCAGCTGAATACGCGCAGCGGCGTGTTGGGCGTGTCGGGCCAGTCGGCCGACATTCGCGACATCATCGCGCGCAATTCCAAACGGGCGGCCTCCATGACGCGCTCGCACCTGGCCGAGCAGTCGTATCTCTGGCGCATTCGCAAATACCTAGGCGCCTACCTGGCGGTTCTTCCCAACCCGGCGGCCGTGATCTTCACGGATACGATCGGCGAGACCGTGGCCCCGGTCCGATGGGCGGTGTGCGCGGACATGGATGCCTTTGGGCTGAAGATCGACAGCCGGCGCAATCGCGAGGTCTCATCGCTCCCGGCCGAGATATCGGCGCCCGACAGCCGGGTACGCATTTTCGTGGTTGCCGCCGATGAGGAATTGGCCATCGCGCGCGAATCGTTCGAGTTATTGCAGATGGAGGTGAATGCATGAACGTTCTCGTACTGATCCCCCGTTTTCGAAGTACGCAATACGCTGTTGTAAGAAACGGCAAAACCGAACAAAAAGGAACCTTGTCCACGGAACCGGGACTTTCCGGGACCGCGTTGGCCGGAATGGCCGCCCCGGACCTGATCGGGCTTCGCATCCCCTACGGTGGGAGCCAATTTTCCAAATCCATGCGGGCCGATCGAATTACGCTGGAGCGGCTGGATGCACTCGCCCGTGAATCGCCGTTGAGCATCCCCCACTGCGCGGCCCTGGCCCGGGACTGTTTGGCGGCATGGCCGGATGTTGCGCTGGTTCTTTGTTTTGAAACGGCATTTTTCTCGGCTCTCCCCCGGCGCGAGAGCGCCTATGCGCTGGACTCGGGGGTCATGGGCCGAACCGGCCTGCGCCGCTATGGCTTCTGCGGACTGTTTCATGCGGCCGCGGCACGGCAGGCAATCGAAAAGAAGAAGAAAGCCCTGCCCAGACTTATCTCCGTTTGCCTGGAGCCAAAACCGGAGATTGCCGCCGTGGTCGGGCAACGGCCCGTGACGGTCACAAGCGGATCGACGCCCCTCGAGGGTCTCCCCGGGGAATGCACCTCGGGCGAGCTCGATCCGGCGATTCTATTGGATTTAATTGAGAAGAAGAATTGGGGCCCCGAACACGTTAATCATTTGCTGACTCAACATAGCGGCATTCAGGGATTGACCGGCCGCAAAGCAACATTGAAGGATGTCCTGCGCAATCAGGGAGGAGACCTTCAGCCCATTCGCGATCTGATCCTGTATCGCATGAAGCTCGCCTGCGGCGCGGCCGTGGCCGCCATGTCCGGCGCCGACCGCATCGTGTTTTCGGGCCGCTATGCCGCGGCCGGAGAAGTCCTGGGCCCGGAGCTGGCTGGCGCCTTCAAGGGAAGAATCGAGCTGCCGTTTTCGGTGCTGACGGACCCAATTGAAAAACTGGTGACCGAGGAAGCGGTTGCGGTAATTCGGCGAAACTACCGCGGCATGCCGACCGCCGTCCCATCCCCCTGACCCATTCACGCCGGCCTGTTGTATTGATCCTCCTTTGAAAGTAGATTTGAACTATTCCTCCACAGGACGGCATGCAGAAGATCAAAGTCACCACCGGCGTTTACTGGGTCGAAATACCCCAGGCCCATTTGCGCATTCTGTGCGGGTGCCCGGCCGATAGCGTGAAGCATCTCATGCGCCGGGGCCTCATTGCGCCAAGGCAATCCGGGAATTTCACGTTCGAAAACGGACCCAACGCCATTCTCCTTTCCGATATCTCGATCCTCAACGGCCGTTTCGCAAACCTGGGCGAGTTTCCGGTTCTGCAAATGTTGTATCGCCAGGGAATGATCATCCCCGGCCACCCCAACAACACGGGCCTGCGGCCGTTGCTGATCGGCAGCCGCGGCCAGGTGGAATCGCAGGTTGAGTACATTTTCCGGGGTAACTACGGACTGACCACGGAAGCGGAAATCGTGGAGGCGGGAGTGCCGCCGGACCAGGCCGGCAGGATGCTGGATATTAAACTGCGCTTTGCCTTCGGCCGGATCCGCAAGACCGAGGATCTGCTTGAAACCCGTGTTGTTCCCGAGAACGACTGGGTCGAACTTCGCGACGGCGCCTTCATCCGGCGCGTTGGAGCCAATCGGTACCAATTCCGCTACGCAGAAGACACGGTTGAGGTGGATTTGAATTTGACGCCCAGGGAAGAATACGAATCCAGCTATCACCTGGGTTACCATGCCATCCGACGGGAGTACTTCTCGATCATCCATTCCGGCGAAGGCGACGGCTGGGACGTTCACCGGCCCTGCATGTCCAGCATTGTCGTCTTCCAGGGCCGGCTGTATCTGATCGATGCCGGCCCCAATCTTCTGGACAGTCTTACGGCGCTGGGCATTAGCGTTGACGAAATCGAAGGTGTTTTCCATACGCATTGTCATGATGACCACTTTAACGGTCTTACGGTCCTGCTGCGGGCCGATCATCGCATTAAATATTTCGCCACAAAGCTGGTCCGCCATTCGGTTCAAAAAAAACTGGCTTCCCTCACGGGCATAGAAGAATCGGATTTTGCCAGGTACTTCGAACTCCATGATCTCCAATTCGACACCTGGAACGATGTGGAAGGCCTTGAGGTAAAACCCCTCTTTTCGCCGCATCCGGTGGAAACCAGCATCCTGCTGTTTCGCGCGCTGGGGGAAAGCGGTTACAAGACATATGCCCACCTGGCCGACATCTCCAGCCAGGATGTTCTCCAGCGCATGGCCGACAAAGGTCCCCACTCCATTGCGCCCGAATACGTCGAAGAAATCATGACCCTGTATCGGACCGGGGCCGATCTGAAAAAGATCGATGCCGGCGGCGGCATGATCCATGGCAATCCGGCCGATTTCCGGGGCGATCCGTCGAAGCGGCTGATCCTGAGCCACAGCAGCACCGAATTCAGCGGCGCCCAGCGCGAGATCGGATCGACCGCCTCGTTTGGAACGGTCGATGTGTTGATCGCTTCGAACCAGGATTATTCCATGCAAGCCGCGGCAGGCTTTTTTCGCACGCTATTCCCGGCCGCCCGCGAAACAGACCTGCGCATTCTGCTGAATTGTCCCATTGTATCCGTGAATCCCGGAACCATCCTGGTGAAGAAAAGCGAGAAGAACGATTTTCTCTACTTGGTTCTTTCGGGGGTAATGGAATTTCTCCTGCACGAGAAAAGCGTGCGCAACTGGCTCTCGGCGGGTTCCGTCGTCGGCGAACTCTCGGGCATTGTTGGAAGCGAATCCGCTGGAACCTATCGCACCGTCAGCCACGTAAGAGTGTTGCGGGTGCCCTGCAATCTCTATATTGAGTTTTTAAAGCGGACCGGCAAATACCTGGAAAATCTCGAGAACATCGATTTGCGGCGTTTCCTGCAGACAACCTGGCTTTTCGGGGAGCTCCTCTCCTGCCAGGCCAAGAGCCGCCTTGCGCGGTCCATGGCGTGTGTTTCGTATCCGGCCGGCACATGGCTGGATAACCAGCCCGCACCAACGCTTTGTCTGGTATCGGAAGGAGAGATCGGGATTTTGCGGGATGATTTGCTGATGGAGAAAACCGGACGGCGCGGATTCTATGGTGAGGAATCGATTCTCCAGGGCAAACCCAGGCGTTTTCGCGCCCAAACACTGAGCGCCAGCCGGATCTACCGGATTCCCGCGGAACAAATCGAAAGCATCCCTATCGTGCAATGGAAGCTGGTGGAGACTCTGGAAAGACGCAGGCAGGCCCCCGTGATTGCTTAGCGGGGAGGCGCATTATTTTGATATGGGAATGCGCGGATTCGGAGAAGAGCAGTTAAGAAATAAAAGTTGGTAGATTGTAGTTTGTAGTTTCGGAGAAAAGCACCATGCCTCGACCTTTGGACTGATTCAAGTCCGGCCATGAACTGCTATCTGCAAATTACAAACTACTATCTATTAACTCGGCCTCACGTTCTGGCTTTGCCCACTTAGGAATCCCCTATCCCCCGATTTCTAGCTCCAGCTCTTGCCTTCCATGTCCACATATTTGCGAAGCACTGAAGTGAGCTCGGCGAATTGGGGGGGGCGCAGCGATTGTTTGCCGTCGGAGAAAGCCTCTTCGGGTTTGGGATGGACCTCGACGATCAACCCGTCTGCGCCGGCCGAGACGGCTGCTTTTGAAAGCGGCGCGATCAGGTCCCAACGGCCCGCGCCATGGCTGGGATCGGCAATGACGGGCAGATAGCTTAGCTGCCGCAGGACGGGAATGGCGGAGATGTCAAAGGTGTTTCGGGTGGCGGTTTCAAAGGTGCGAATGCCGCGCTCGCACAGCACAATGGCGGAGTTTCCCTGTGAGGCAATGTATTCGGCCGACATCATCACTTCCTCGATGGTCGACATCATGCCGCGTTTGAGCAGGACCGGCTTGCGCAACGCGCCAACGGCTTTCAGAAGGGCGAAGTTTTGCATATTGCGTGCGCCGATCTGAAGCATATCAGCGGAACGGGCCACCATATCGAGGTCTTGAATATTGACAATTTCGGTCACAAACGGCAGGCCGGTTTCCTTGCGGGCCAGCTCCAGCAGCCGCAGGCCTTCGTCCTCAAGCCCTTGAAATGAATACGGACTGCTGCGCGGCTTGAAAGCCCCTCCGCGGAGCAACGAAGCCCCGGCCGCTTTCACGGCCCGCGCGGTCTCGACGATCTGTTCTTCCGATTCGACCGAGCACGGCCCGGCGATCATGCTGAAATGCCCGCCCCCGATTTTAACGCCCGAGACTTCGACGCAAAGGTCGGATTTATGGACTTCGCGGTTTGTGAGTTTGAACTGCTGAAGAATGGGTACGACTTTTTCGACGCCCGGCAATGACTCCAGGGCCTGAAGGCGGTATTTTCCGCGCTCGTCTCCAACAGCGGCAATAACCGTGCGTTCGACACCGTAGATCGGGTGCTCTTTGTACCCGATCTTGCGGATTGTTTCGATAACACGATCGATTTCCTGCCGGCTCGAGCCGGGCTGCATGACGATAACCATAGCAGAAGAAAATACAAGAGGTGAAATGGAATAGCAAAGGAGTCGGGAGTCGGGAGTTGTGAGTCGGAGTGGCGAGTCAGAAGACAAAGAAGTAAAGCCAGGCATGAATGAAGAGGACCCCAATTCGAAGGATCCGCGGGTTTACTCTATTTCTGAATTTTTTTATTGTCTCCCGTCTCACAACTCGCAACTCACCACTATTCAGCCGTCACAACCCGGAAGGGTTCGCCTTCATGGGTGCCAATCCGGCCTTTCCGGCGAGCGCTCTTTCGGCCGTACTGTTGCTCGGGGAAGATCTCTCCAACGAGGTGGCCGTTGTCGAACACGCGCACAACCTGGCTGCGAGAAACCACCACCGCAACGGCCTTCGTTTCATGCGTAATGGAAGCGGCCGCCATGTGCCGGCTGCCGAACCCCAGGGTGAGCCGGACCCCGGTCGATGATGCATTGATATAGCGGCAGGCGGAGATCACAACGCCATTAGCCGAAACCAAGAAGGCGCCGTCAAGCTGCGCAAGTTCCTTGACCGTTTCGCGGAGATCGGGGTCCTCAATCCGTTTCCTGGATTCCGGGTGAAACCAGAGCGGGTCCAGAATCAAAGGCTGCGTTTTTGCCAGGACCCTCTCCTCGTCCCCAATGACGAACAAGGCTCCGATGGGAGTACCCTCCCGGCCTTCGCGCGCGATTTCGATGGCCAGCGTCAACACCTCCTGCAGCACATGCGGACTGACACCACGCTTCTGATTGCAGATTCCCTGGAGGCTATGGAGAATGCGGCGACTCATCGTATCCCCCCATCATCAAGCCGGAACAGATCCGGGTCCTGCTCGCGGCCGACCGCAATAGACCTAAACCGGAGAAGCAATTCGCCGGACGGCGATTTCACCTCTGCCCGAAAGGGAACTTCATCCCGGTATTTGCTCCATTGGACAACCAGCGTCGAAAGCCCAAGCGCAATCCGGGCTTCGGAGGGAAGCTCCTTTCGCGCGAACAGCTCCTGGCCGCCCGGGCCGGAGCCAAAGGAGAAAATCACGGTTCCATCGGCAAGTTTGTATTCAGTTGGGTCCTGGTCCGGAATGGGAGGACGGGCTGTGAACAACGACGCCGCAAACCGGGCCGGAATTGGAATCCCAATGTGCATCATAAGGATCGTATCCAAGCTTGCCGCATCCCCGAAATAAATCCGGCTTCCGGCCTTGAGCCGATACCGCGTTCCATTCACCCGCAGGCTAGCCAGGGTGCCGCCCAAGGGCGAATACAAGTCGAGTCGAAACAGACTGTCGCCCGCGGCAATACACCCAAAATCGACGCTTCCTCTCTCGGCCTTGTTCCGGAAACTCGCAACCCCTTCGGCCTGAATCGTGCCGTTGAGCGCATAGCACATTCGCAGATGCGAAAGAAGATCTTCGGGGCTTCGGGCGGGCCTTATGGGCCGGGGCGCGCAGGAGAAAACCAGAAGGCCAAGGCAAAGAATCGCAAATAGCTTCTGTCCCAATTTGACGTCCCTATGTCAATTGCTGTTGCGCATTTTGTTCCGGCCCTGCCGGCAGATAGAATATATTGAAGAGGAGAAAGTCGGGAAAGCTCTTTTTTTTCGTATTCACGAGGAACTTCGTGCCAAATACTGCTTGGGTCGAGCCGGAATCCAAACGAAAACGTCAGATCTTCACCATCTCGAATCAAGCCCAGTGGGGTCCGTTGTACTTCTGGATCTATTTTTCCCTTTTCCTGTTGCTGGGGTTTTTCTCGATTGATTCGGGCTTGATATTGGGACCTTTGGCCGACAGCGCCTTGGCCTCGTTTGTACGGGGATTTTGTCTCATCGCCATACTCCTGCTCTCCGGCGCCATTCTCGTTGTCGCGCACGTTTCTTATCCGCGCATTCACAATCTTAAAGTTCTTCTTCTGGGCTATCTCATTTTCCTGTGGCATTCGGTTTACGTTCTGGTGCGCTGGAACCAAACTGGAAATCCGGTGGTCGCGTCCCTGGCAGAGGAAGGCCGGATCTTTTCCATTATTCTTTATGCGGCGCTGGGACTGAATCTGGCCCTGATCTTTGCGGTACCCTCCTACACCAAATTTCGCCTGGCCAAGGCCCTGCTTTGGTCGATTGTGGCCGGTGAGAGCTTGATGGCGATAATTCTGCTGCTTGGGGTTTTTGGGCAGGTGAATCTTCCCGGAGCGCAACTGGGAGCTCAGGCCTGGATCCTGCCGCTTTTGGTTGCCGCGCTTCTGACTTATCTATCAGCCCGCCGCATGAAAAACGAGTATAATCTGGGCGGTGCGTTGGCCGGTCTTGCCTGGATCTACGGGCTAGCCGCGGCAGGCCGGCTGTCGGAAATGGCCTCCGACCGGGCTTTTGTGCTGGAAGAGCTTTGTCTGCTAATCTCCTCGATCGTGCTGCTCGTCACTTTCCTGATCAATTGGCTCCTTCGAATGAGCCATCGGCTTTACTACGATCCGCTTACCCAAATTTACAACCGCGAGTATTGCGAAGCGATTCTGGAGGAGCGTTCACAACTCGTCTTTTCCAGACCTTCCTGCGTGGCCATGTTCGACATCGATCATTTTAAAAAAGTCAACGACACGTATGGACATGCGGCCGGAGACCGCGTTCTGCAATACGTGGCCCAGCGGCTTTCGCGGGAAGCCGTGCCCCATGGCATCGCCTGCCGGTACGGCGGAGAGGAAATGATCGTGTTCTTTCCCGGTCTGGATTTGAAGCGGGCCGAACAGATCTGCTGGAGCATAAATCGTTCGGTCAAGGAAAGCTATGTCGAAAGCGCCCGGCGGCGGATCAGCATCACGATCAGCGGCGGAGTCGCTCCCCTGTGCGATGGCTGGCCTTCGCCCTTTGAGGCCATGAAGGCGGCCGATGCGGCGCTGTATCGGGCCAAGGAAGCGGGCCGGGACCGGATTGCGCGCGCCGAAGCCCCGCCGGTCCGCGAACCCGCCCGGCGCACAATGAAAATGGCCGCGGTGAAGCGACAGAATTGAACGCAATTGGACGGATTACAGGATGGGCAGCATTTCTTGTTCCCTAAATCCCCCTCCCCCGGCCTTCGGGCACCCCCTCGATGAGGGGGACATTTCCAGAGTTCCGGCCTCCGCCCTTTGTCCCCCTTTGGAGGGGGTGGCCGCAGGCCGGGGGAGGGATGCTACCGGCTGCTGTTTTTCAATGTTAATACCGAGGACACCGAGAAGAACTGTTTCACAGAATCCGTGGCCAATACCAGTAACGGCCCCAGCCGTTATTTCGTTCGATCCCAACTCTGTGCCCTCCGCGCCTCTGTGGTGAATGGTTTTGGGCTTTGCCTTTTGCATTTGGCCTTTTGCATTTTGATTGAATGCCCCTTCCCAAACCTCCCTGGCTGCGAAAGCGGCTATATGCGAACGAACAGTCCGAGCAGGTCAACCGGCTTCTGCGCGAAGGCAACCTGCATACCGTGTGTGACAGCGCGCGCTGTCCCAACAAAGCCGAATGCTTCGGCTGCGGGACAGCCACCTTCCTGATCTTGGGCGAGGCCTGTACGCGCTCGTGCCGGTTCTGCGCCGTGGCCAAAGGCAAGCCGCGGCCGCCCAACCCGGAGGAACCCGAAACGCTGGCCCGCGCGGCGGCCAAACTGAATTTGCGCCATGTGGTCGTGACCTCGGTCACACGCGACGATCTTGCCGATGGAGGACTGGAGCATTTTGGACGGACCGTGGCCTGCCTGCGAAAGGCCTGTCCCGAATCGAGCGTCGAAATTCTGACACCGGACTTCCGCGGCGTGGCCCAAGCGGCCGAGCTGCTTGCCCAGATTCATCCCGATGTCTTCAATCACAACATCGAAACCGTTCCGCGCCTCTACGCCCAGGTGCGGCCGGAGGCGGATTGGGGCCGCTCGGTAGGGCTGCTGGAGCAAACAGCCGCAAGAGGCCTTTTGGTCAAGAGCGGCCTCATGCTGGGCCTGGGCGAAACCGCGGCCGAGGTGGAGGAGGCATTGCGCGCGCTGGCCGGGGCCGGAGTGGCCATTCTGGTCATGGGCCAGTATCTCCAACCCGCGGTGGAAAATGTCAATGTAGTAGAGTATATTCCTCCTGAAAGGTTTGCCGAATACGAGCGAAAAGCCTATGAAATGGGCTTTCGTTTTGTGGCGGCAGGCCCGTTTGCCCGCAGTTCATACAAGGCGCATGAAGCGCTTATTACAGCGCATGTCAAGAAGGATTGCGTAGGTCATAGCCCGAGCGAAAACGGCGCAGGCACGGCGCGCGAAACCGGCATATCAGGTTGAGATATGCCAATGGAGCGCAATAACGGCATGGGCCATTTGCAGCCGGGCGACGCCGGACAGCCTTTTTGAGATGCGCTTCAGCGCAGGAAAAACCGGAATTCGGGAGGAATCATGAAAATCCAGTTCACCGCACGTCATTTTAAGGCCGGAGAGGAACTGCAGCAGCGAATACAGGGTGAAATCGACCGTCTTGAGAAATTCTACGAACGCATTACAGCCTGCCATGTGGTCCTGGATGCCGAACGCAAGAGCCGGCTCCTGGCCGAGATCACCGTCTCCGCACGAGGCCGTCAACTGGTGGCCAAGGCAGAATCCGACGGCATGCTCAAGGCATTTGAGGATTCGCTGGATAAAATCGAGCGCCAGCTCAAGAAGATGAATGAGAAAATCCGGGAGCACCGCAAGGAAGCAAGCCAGCCCGCGGTTCAAACCGAAGAAGAATTGTAACATTGAAACCTTTGCGCGAACCGGAACGCAAAACCGAACTTGCGATCCAGGCGATCATCGACGAGAAGAAGCTGGCCTGGAATTTAACCGTATTCTCGCCAAAGGGCCGCACCGTCGCCAAAGTTAAAGACCCGGATCTGCACCGCCCCGGGTTGGCCTTTGCCGGGTACGTGGAAAAATTTTCGAACGAGCGGATTCAGATTATCGGCGAAATCGAGTGGTGGTATCTGAGTTCCCTGTCAAGCAGCCAAAGAAAAAAAGCGATCAGTCTCTTCTTCAGTTTTCCCCTGCCCGCTATTTTCTTCAGCAAGTCGCTGGTCCCGCATCCCGAACTGCTTGCGGCCGCCCGCAAAGCACATGTCCCGGTGATTGGCACATCCATGACCACGATGGATCTGATGAATGTTTTGCATCTTTACCTGAAAAGCCATTTCAGCCTTCGCACTTCACTGCACGCTTCGCTGGTCGACGTGTATGGCGTGGGAATGCTCTATACCGGCAGGCCGGGAATCGGTAAGAGCGAATGCTGTCTTGACCTGGTCGAACGCGGCCATCAGCTTGTCTCGGATGATATCGTGCAGGTGATCCGGCTGGAAAAAGCCCTGGTCGGTACCGGCAGCGAGGTGCTGGGACACCATATGGAGATCCGCGGATTGGGGATCATCGACGTGCAGAGCCTGTTTGGCATTCGCGCCATCCGCAAAGAGAAAAAGATCGACATCGTGATCGAGCTGATCGACTGGGCGCCCGACATCAATTACGAACGGATCGGCATTGACGAGCTCACCACCGAGCTTCTGGGCGTGGCCTTGCCCAAGGTCATCATCCCCGTCTCCCCCGGCAAAAACATCACGGCGATTTCCGAGGTTGTGGCCATGAACGCGCTGCTGAAGCTGAGCGGAATCAATTCGGCCCGTCTGTTCAATGAAAAATTGATCGCGACGATGAAGAAAATGAATGGCGATCGGCGGCCGGATAGTCCTTTTGTGGAATAGGAGAATGTATGCATAAGCGAAGCACAAATTTCATCGTGGGCCTGGTGATTCTTCTTTCCATTGCAATTCTCATCGGCGGTGTCCGGTTTCTGAGCGAAACCAAGTTTCGTGAGAATACCTACCAAATGATCGCCATGTTCGACGATGTTGGAACCCTGACCAAGGGCGACCCGGTCAAGGTCAACGGAGTGAAAAAAGGCAAGGTGACCGATATCCGGCTGGACGGCCACCGGGTGAAAGTCGTGATGTCGATTGAGAAGGAAGTGCAGCTGACGCAGGACTCGCGCATTGTGATCCAGAACATCGGGCTTATGGGCGAGCGCATGATCGGCATCCGGCTGGGCACGGGCGAACCTTTGGCGCAAGGGCAGATCATGCAGGGCAACTTCGATAGCGGCATTGCCGAGGCCATGGGCATGCTGGGCGAGGTGCTGAGCCAGGTGCAAACGACCATGGCTGAATTGCAGGGAATCGTCCGCAACACCGTGGGCAATGAGGAGTTTCAGGCCACCTTTGGCCGGGTGACGACGCGCTTGGACAGCACCATGGGCACCCTAAGCCGTCTTGTAGAGCAGAACAAGGGCGCCTTGCAGAGCTCGATTCAGGATCTGCAGGCCACCTCCAGCGACGTCCGGGGCTTTATGGATCAGAACAAGGCGCGCCTCAACACGACGGTCGAGAACGTGGAGGGAATCACCACCCAGGCCAAGGACATGCTCAACAAGGCCGAGAAAATCTCGACCGATATCCAAGAAATCCTGGCCCGCGTCAACAGCGACCAGTCCTCCGTGGGCCGCCTGCTGGCCGACACCTCCTTCGTCGACCAGGTAAAGCTCACCATCACGAATGCCGACTCCCTGGTGCGCCAGATCAAGGCCCGCGGGATCAAAGTCGGGTTTTGGTGATCGGAACCAGGCTACAGGCGACTGACTGCAGACCACGGATTTCAGATTGCAGAACGGCAGTGACAAGAAGACTCCAACGATTGTAGCTCGAAAAAGTCAGCCGTGCCGCCAGTTTCGTTCCATTGGAATGTTGCGAGAAAAATCCTGCCAGACACCATTGGTTCTTCAGTTCATCAACCTATATAAATTCCGCAGTTGAACCGTGGATGAAGAGTGGTAAGATCTTCCCAGATCGGCTTGAAGAAAACACAGGCATATCACCCAATAGATATGACGAGGCTTTCTGAAAGTCGAGATGGGGCAAAGGTTGTCGCTATTCGCCGCGGCAATTGCGGTATTTGGGATCAAAGATGTTTTCACAGTCTGCCCATTGCTGGTAGAGTTCGGCAATCGGAAAGGTTCCTCCGGCAAGTCGGTTCGCGCATTGTCTTTGCGCTGATTCCGGAATCGGTCAACAGGTACTCGATCCCCTTAGGACTGTCTCGAGGCGGTTGCCTCATCCCTGTTCGACTTTGATTTCGAATTGCGGCGGTTGGACCAGGTGTTTTTTAACCAGGCACGATTCGGCCGAGGCCACAACCGCCCTTCTGTATTTTTCCGGAAATCCGGCGGGCAGACGAATGACCGCCTTCACTCTCTCGATCATCTTGCCCGGCCGCTCGAAATCCACACCGATTGAAATTTCGTGGTAATCGATTTTCCGCTCCCGGCAAAAGGCCAGAACGTAGTAGCCCATGCATGCGCCGATCGAGACAAGAAACAGATCCGTTGGTGATGGCGCCGAATTGTCTCCGCCATCCGCACTGGGCTGGTCTGTCTTGATCTCGAACCCTTTGAAGGTGGCATTGACGCGCGTGCCCTGGCCAAGGGCGACTTCCATATCCATGAGAGACTCCTTTATTTATGGTCCTTCGGACTTTTGTGTGGGTAGCCCCAAGATGTTGTGTCAAGGGGTT
>CAYVZU010000022.1:0-38568 GCA_964455935.1 uncultured Fibrobacterota bacterium | reverse complement strand
GAGCCTCGGCCGAACTCCAGAGTTTTGGGATTGAGCGGTCGAGACAGACCAAAACGGGCTTTCCCGAACCAAGGTTGGCGGAAACGGCCCGAAACGCCTTTTCGGGAGAAGCCAGGGCGTGCCATGCAACGGTGACGTCCAGAACATCGACGCCCTCCAACCCGGCTGTGAATTCCATTTCGTCGTATGTGGCGGCCTGATGAGCAATCGCAAACCGGCCCGCCGCAAGCCGTTGGAGCTCGGCGGAGACGTCCTTGAGAAAACGCCGATAATTTGCATCGAAGGACAATCCCGGCCCCCAAAGGTTGCCAATTCCAAGCAGGGCAACAGGCAACCCCCGCTTGCCCAGAATTTCGCAGGCGCACCGTGCTTCCTGAATAAAAGCGACCTGCGAGCCGTCGGTCAGGGCCTTCGAGAGCCGGGCCCGGTCCTTGTCGGACCAAAGCACCGCGTAATACAGGCAATCCTTCTTGGGGCTACTGCCCGGCCGGAGCAAATCACAAATTGGAATTTGCACCACGGGTTTTGACTGGAACAGCAGGTTTCGAGTAATCATGGGTCAGGAAAAGATACGTATCTGCGCGGCGCGCAAGGGGTCATGAGAGTGCGGGACATTGTTTATAGTGCTTTTTTCCGGCGGGTCGGCATGACTCTCTCCAGCCCTGGCGAAGGGCATCAAATCGGGTGTGCCCCATGCATGATAGTGTCCAGTCTGCCGGTCATTTTTTCAGGCTTATACGGCCGGATGCAAAGAATGACTTGCGCAATCGCATTGGTATTGGCGGATGTGGAAACAAGACCGGCGTTTCCGGCATTGCTGCCTTCGCTTCGCCTGCAATATGGTATGCGTCAGGGCTGGAGAGAACCATCCGCCCCGCCAGCTTTTACAAAGGCACTTGCATCGTGTGCTATATGAGCTATGTTCAAACTATGTTCATTTCTTGACTGTACTTTCCCTGCGAGATATATTAATCTGTCTCTTTTACCTATATGAAGCTTTTCACGTTTTCCGGCGGGGTTCACCCCCCCGATTCAAAGACCACCGCAGCTCTCGCAATCGAGCCACTGCCTTTGCCCGAGCGGGTCATTATCCCGCTTTTGCAGCACACGGGCGCTCCCGCAACGGCCCTGGTCAAACCGGGCGACTCCGTAAAGACAGGCCAGAAGATCGGCGAGGCCGGCGGATTCGTTTCGTCTAACATCCATTCCTCGGTAACCGGCAAAGTCGTTGCCGTGGGCCCGCATGCTCACCCCATGGGCCGGGATGTGGCCAGCGTGGAGATCGAGACCGCGGATAGCGAAGTGTGGGCCGAAGGACTTAATCAGCAAAGCGATCCAACGGATCTCTCACTGGCGGAAATCAAGGACCTGATCCTGGCCGCGGGAATCGTGGGAATGGGCGGGGCCGCTTTCCCCACGCACGTGAAACTCTCGCCGCCCGCCGGCAAGAAAATCGACACGCTCATCATCAACGGCGCCGAATGCGAACCTCATCTCACGGCCGATCACCGGCTGATGCTGGAGCGGCCCTCCGATGTGGTCACCGGTGTCCGGTTTTTGATGCGCGTGCTGGATGTAAAACAAGCTTTTATCGCAATCGAACAGAACAAGATGGATGCCGTTGAGGCGATCAGGAAGGCACTGGGCGATTCGGCCGGCCTGGAATGTATCGTCTTGAAAACCAAGTACCCTCAAGGCGGCGAAAAGCAACTGATTAATGCGGTGACCCGGCGGGAAGTGCCTTCGGGCGGCCTGCCCATGGACTGCGGCTGCGTGGTCCAAAACATCGGCACTGCGCTGGCCGTGATGGAAGCGGCCTGCCTGCGCAAGCCGCTGATCGAGCGCGTTCTCACCGTGACCGGCCCGGCCATCCGCAATCCCAAGAACCTGCGGGCGCGCATCGGTTGCTCGCTGCGCCAGGCCATCGATGCCTGCGGCGGCTTGACCGAGAACTGTACGGCCGTGATCGCCGGCGGACCCATGATGGGCGTGGCCCAGTGGTCGCTGGATGTTCCCATCGTCAAGGCGACATCCGGGGTTCTGTGCCTTACGGCCAAAAACGTCGAGACCCTGGCGGCCCGCCCCTGCATTTCGTGCGGGGCTTGCATGCGGGCCTGTCCCATTCATCTCCTGCCCACGCGGCTTGTGCAGAATGTGGAGCTGCGCCGCTGGAACGAAGCCGAGAAGCTGGGGATGCTCGATTGCATGGAGTGCGGCAGCTGCACATATGTCTGCCCCTCGAAGATCAATCTTGTGCACTATCTGAAGTGGGGAAAATCCGAAGTCATGGCCCGCCGGAAGAAAGCGGCCGTCAAACCCAAGTAGGAACAATGGACGAAATTACAACCCCCAAACGGTCCTTTATGATTTCCACGGCGCCGCACATCCGCAAGGATATTTCGGTGCAGGGAATCATGATCGCCGTGCTGCTCGCCCTGGTTCCGGCGGCCGCGGCCGGGATCTACTTTTTTGGGTTGCGGTCGGCGATTCATATTGTGCTGGCCGTTGCCGCTGCCATGGGGGCCGAAGCCCTGATCCAGAAGCTGCGCAAGGTGCCGATCACTATCAATGATTACAGCGCCGCCGTCACCGGGCTTCTCCTGGCTTTCAATGTTCCACCCGGAGCACCCTATTGGATTTCCGTTGTGGGCGGCGCTTTTGCCATTGCGATTGCCAAACAGGCCTTTGGCGGACTGGGTTTCAATTTCATCAACCCGGCCCTGGCGGCGCGCGCGTTTCTGCTGGCCGCCTGGCCTGTTCACATGACGGCCGCCTGGATGATGCCGCGCGGAGCCGCCACCCTGTCGGGCATGACCGGCGCGGTCGATGGAATCACCGCCGCGACTCCGCTCAATGTACTTAAGGGCCTCATCGCCACCGGCGCGGTCGAGCGCTCGCAGTTGCGTGAGGCTCTCTGGCCCAGCTTCATCGGCCAGGTGGGCGGCTGCATTGGCGAGACCTCGGCTGTGGCGCTCCTTATCGGCGCCATATATTTGATTTATAAAGGATATATCAAAATTGTAATTCCAGCAATCTATGTGGGGACCGTATTTATTCTCGGCTGGATTTTCAACGGGACCGGCACCTATTTCACGCCCGAAGCTATTACCGTGGCCACGTTCCACATTGTTTCGGGCGGTTTGATTCTTGGGGCTTTCTTCATGGCAACGGACATGGTGACATCGCCCGTCACGCCGGTGGGGGGGATGCTTTTCGGCTTTGGCTGCGGCTGCCTGACCATTCTTATACGCCTGGCGGGCGGATACCCCGAGGGAGTCTCTTACTCGATCCTGCTCATGAATGTGGCGGCGCCTCTTCTCGACCGGATTCGGATGCCCCGGAAATACGGGGTTGTGAAGGCCAAAAATGAAGAAGAATGAGTTTTTGCTGTTCTCGCTTTCGCTGGGGCTGATCGTGATGCTGGCCACAGCCGGCTTGGCGAAGGTCTACTTAAAGACGTATGATGCTATTGCTCGGCAGGAGCAAAAGAAAGTGGCCGATGCCCTGTCCTTTGTACTTCCAAAAGCGGACCGGTTCGATGTGATCCGCGCTACGGCGCCCGTCGATTCTTACTGGGTGGGCAAAGACAAGACCGGGTCGATCGCCGGTTTGGCCTTTCAGGCCCGCGGCCGCGGATACAGCAGCGATCTGGTCAGCATGGTGGGAATGGATACAACCGGCACAATCATCCGGATGCGCGTTCTTTCGCAATCCGAAACACCGGGCCTGGGTACGCGCGTCGAGGAAGTGGTCTCCAGCGCCAGTCTTTGGAGCCCCCGGAAAAACGCAAAAATCCTTCCGGAGGACCCCTGGTTCCAGGAGCAATTCCGCGGGCTTTCGGCCTTCAAGGAAATCGGCATCGACCGAAGTCAGGAATGGTGCCGCATGCCCGATGCCAGCCGGGCGCAACTCAGCGCCAAGAACGCCATCAGCGCTCTCACCGGCGCCACCATTTCTTCGCGAGCCGTCAGCAATTCGATTGCCGGGGCAGGCCGCCGGATCCTGGAGCATTTCCGCAGCCAGCAAGCGCCGAACGCTCTCACCGGCGCCACCGTTTCTTCGCAGGCTGCCGGCAATTCGATTGCCGGGGTTGGCGGCAACCAGCAAACGCCGGCCGCGCAACCCTCAACGGAGGTCATCAATGCGCCTGCTGCTCAGTGAATTTAGGCGGGGCCTGCTCGACGAGAACCCGGTTTTTGTCATGGTCCTTGGCTTGTGTGCTTCGCTTGCCACTACAACATCCGTTGTCAATGGAATGGGAATGGCTGTTGCCACCACATTCGTGCTCGTCTGCAGCAATGTGATTATTTCCTTGCTCCGCAACGTGATTCCCAAGAAAGTCCGCATTCCCGGCTTCATTGTGGTAATTGCGGCGTTTACAACCATCGTACAGCTCTACATGAAAGCCTATTTTCCCGAACTCGATAAGGCGCTTGGCATCTTCATTCCGCTGATTGTGGTGAACTGCATTATTCTGGCGCGGGCCGAGGCCTATGCCTCCCAGAAGAACGTATTCATGTCGCTCCTGGATGGGATCTTTGTGGGTTTCGGCTTTATCGTTGCGCTGTTGGTCCTCAGCGTTATTCGCGAGATCCTGGGCGCCAATAAGTTGCTGGGACTCTCCGTGATTCCGGGATATGAGCCCGCGGCAGTCATGCTCCTGGCACCCGGCGGGTTTTTTACGATTGCCATTCTGATGGCAATCCGCAACTTGCTGACCAAAGGCAAAAAGGCATAAACCATGGATCTACTGCATCTTTTCAGTATTGCCGTGACTATGATCGTCATCTCGAATTTCGTGCTCTCGCGCTTTATCGGTCTCTGCCCGTTCTTCGGCGTTTCGAAGAAACTCGACTCGGCCATTGGAATGGGTTTGGCCGTGATCTTCGTCATGGCTCTGGCCACCCTATTCACCTGGGTGACTCAGCGCTATTTGCTGAATCGGTTCCACGTCGAGTTTCTCCAGACCCTCGTCTTTATCCTGATCATCGCGGGTCTGGTTCAATTTGTGGAGATGTTTCTACAGAAGAATTCGCCGGGCCTCTACAAAGCGCTGGGGATTTATTTGCCCCTGATTACCACCAACTGCGCGGTTCTGGCCGTGGTGGTCCTTAATATTTCCGATGGATTCAATTTCATTGAAAGCATGGTGCAGGGCATTTCCGCGGGCGTTGGATTCACGTTGGCGCTGATCCTGATGGCCGGTGTGCGCGAAAAATTGGAATACGCAAAGATCCCAAAAGCCCTGGAAGGCCTGCCGATCGCCTTTATTTCGGCAGGTCTGATTGCGCTGGCTTTTCTAGGATTTGCCGGTCTGCGGATCGGCTCGTAAGCGGGATTAAACATGAGCATTTTGACAATCTCGGTGATCTCAATGGGCTCCATTGGACTGGGCATTGCGATCGCCCTCGCCTATGCCTCGAAGAAGTTCTCGGTTCAGGTCGACCCCCGGATTGAGAAAATTATAAGTATTCTTCCCGGGGCCAATTGCGGTTCCTGCGGCTTCCCCGGTTGCGCCGGGTATGCCGACGCCGTGGTTCACCAGGGGGCGTCCGTGACCGCCTGTGCGCCGGGCGGGGAAAAGGCGTCCAAGGCCATTGCCGAGATCATGGGCGTGGAAGGCGGTTCGACCGAGCCGATGATTGCGGCCGTGCATTGCAAAGGCGGCGACAAGGAAGCGGCGAAAAAATACCAATACAACGGAATTGCCGATTGCCGGGCCGCGGTGCTTCTGGGCGGCGGCGACAAGGAATGCACCTGGGGCTGTCTGGGCCTGGGTTCTTGCGTGGAGGTTTGCGCCTTCGATGCCATCCATGTCAATGAGAACGGCCTGGCCGTGGTCGACCCCAAAAAATGCACAGGCTGCGGAAAATGCGTGCAGGTCTGTCCCAAGCAGATCATTTCGATGATGCCCGGTTCGCGCAAGATATTTCTAGCCTGCTCCAATCACGACCGCGGCGCCAAGGTCAAGAAATACTGTAGCGTGGGCTGCAATGCCTGCACGCTGTGCGTAAAGGCCACGCCCTCGGGCGCGATTGAGATGAAGGACAATTTGCCGGTTCTGGACTATGGCAGGGAAGAGAATTTTGTCGCAGCCGCCTACAAATGTCCGCAGAACTGCTACACCGATCTTGCCGTCAAGCGACCCAAGGTGAGTATCGACCAGAAGTGCAACGGCTGCACCGAATGCCCGAAGGTTTGCCCCGTGCGCGGCGCCATCGAGGGCAAGGTAAACGAACAACATAAAGTCATCTTCGACAAATGCATCGGCTGCGGCCGTTGCATTGCCGTCTGCCCGGTTCGCGCCATCAATCTTATGGGCGCCTTGGGCTACACGCGGCGCAAATAAGAGTTGTCAGCCTCAGATTTCCAATCACACCTTTCAGCTTGTGGCGGGTGGTTCGCAATCGGCAATTTTTTGCTTGGATTTTCAGCCAAGAATTCAGGACCACTCACCTGCTTATCTTCAACTCAACCCAAGTTCGGCAGCTTGCGTGAGAAAAGGCTGATTTTGGCGTGATTTCGCTGTTTTTTCTGAAAAGTCTTCACTACAAAGTTCTTTTTCTCACTAAACCGCTCACTTGATAAACGCCGCGGTTGAGCGTTGATAAAGAGTGGTAAGATCTTGTCCCAAATCGACTTGAAGAAAACGCACGCATATCACCCAATAGATATGACGAGGCTTTCTGGAAGCCGAGATGGGGTAAGAGACTACCGCTTTTCGCTACGGGCAACTGCGGTATTTGGGATAATCAATTGAGATATTTTGCATCCAGCAAATGGGAAGGTCTTCACTACAATCACTTTTTCAAAACAAACCGCGAAACCAAAACGGCTTCGCCATTTTTAAGCCGAAAAAAGTTCCTACTGTCGAACTTGGGCTAACCCTCGCCCACCGAGGGGCGAGGGGGGATATTCCAAGGGCTGAAAGCCACGCAGGAAGATGGCCGCGCTGCCAGGGACGGGGAAGCAGAATTGAAAGCCAAAAATCACCGGCGGGTTACTGCCGGTGGCGGAAGTTGCGCTGGAGATAATCCGGGATGTCGATGAGGTCCCAGTCGTCGAAGGTGAAGGAAAGGCCGAACTGAAAACGGGTTCTTTCTTTGAAGGTGCCCGTCATATCAAGTGGATAGGCGGCGCGCAGGTAAGCCGACAGGGGATACATGGAATACGTGAGGCACTCCAGCCGGAGCTCGGCGCCCACGGACTTGAGAAGGCTGTCGGGGCGAATGTTTTTCAGGTCGCGAAAATTCATGTTCCAGGCGCCGCCCATTTCGTAGAAGCCCATTCCATATAGCTGGTCCAGGAACAGCGGGCCGTACGCGCGGTTGATCTCTTTGCAGATGGGGAAGTAGTATTCCACCTCCATTTGCAGCGACTTGTTTCCCGAAACGTAAAGGCTGTCGCGATTGAGAAACGCGGGATAGCCCTTCAGCAACGGACCCACTTCGAAAAAACTGTGAACCGGCCGGTCGATGCCCACGGCGGAGGCCGCAAGCCCCAGAAAGTGTTTCGAGTAGAACGGGCTGGGCATTCCGATTTTGAAATCGGCCTTGACCATGTTGAAATCGAACTCGTCCATGCGCGCCACAATGGCGCCGTTCTCGATGGTGAACGCCTCGGAAAAGGTCCCCTCGCGGATCAGTTCGTTGTGCCACCGGTCCGCCTTGAGCTTGAGGTACATTCCCTGCGGAGCGATGTTGGAGGCCGTGTTCATTCCCTGTTGCAGGAAGGTCCACATCAGGCCCGCGTGCCAGCCCTTGAGGTAGTTGTAAGGGGGGAAATAGTCCACGTTGTACAAGTAGGCTTGCGAAGAGAACAGGTCTCCGAAGGCATGGATCTTCTGACCGGGCGTAAGCTGGTATCGGGCGCCGGCCCCCAGATCCATCAAGGAAAGCTGATAATTGAGCTGCATAGTATCACGATCGTCCTCGCTCCAGAACCGGTCGATTTGATGGATCGTGCGCAAATTAAACTCGCCGCGAATCGTCGGCACCAGGCTGCGGTTTTCCCAGTAGAGCCCGAACTCCTTATCGATTCCGGGATTGATGAAATTGGGGTACTTGGGTCCCAGGAAGTCGAATCCCTCGTTGATCTGCAACAGAAAAAGCGCGGACAGGCTGTTTTTGTTAAGCGGGTCGAAATAGCTTAGCAGGCCTCCGCCGAACCAGCGGGCCACACCCTTGTTGGCCTCCTTGTCTTTGGCGATGATTTCCTGGCCAAGAATCATGGGCGAGAACAGCAATTTATTCGGCATGGTCCTGTACGGCTTGGGGTTACTGCTTAGAATCAGCGGGGGCAGCGAATCGGCTTTGGGTTTCAGCGCCAACGGGTTGTCCTGATAGGCGTCAATCACCGTATCCGGGGCCAGATACAGGCTGAACCCGGTCCGGTCGTAATTGATGTAGGCGATCTGCTTGCCATCCGGCGACATCTCGCCCTCGAAGGCGCCGCCCGAGACATTTGTGACCCGCAGGACCTGTCCGGTCCGGACGCTTTTTTTGTATAGATTAAAGATCCCTGTCCGGTCCGACGAGAAGAGCACATGTTCTCCGTCAGGGCTCCACGAGGGATCGCGGTCGTCGCAGCCGCTGCTGAAGAATGTGTAGAACATCCTTCCGGTCGTGTCGACGATGCCGATCTGGCGCGCCGCGCCGTCGAAATACGAGAACACGATCTTGTCGCCGTTGGGTTCAAGCCGGGGCGTATAGATGTTGCACTCCGAGAAACGAGTGTCGCGTTTCCCTTCGCGGTTTGGGAACAGACAGCGGGTTTTTCCGCTTTCAATATCCTGCATTACTAAATAGTCGTAATCATGGTCTTTCTTCACAAAGACCAGCGTTTTGCCGTCGCGCGAAAGGTCCGCGTAGAGCGCGCTCATGTTCTTGGTCAGCCGTTTTTCCTGTGGATCCTTGAGGCCGTACCAATGGCGGCCGGGCTTGAGCTTGCGCAGGAAAACATCGCGGCGGGGAAAGCCGTCACGGTCTCGCTTTTTGCTCGAAAGATAGGTGAGCTTGCTTCCATCTCCACTCAGCGAATAGGCCGAGCCCACCTCGGGCACCTCGACTTTGAAGCGCTTTCGCTTGTCCTTTTGAGCCGGGTCATACTTGCGCAGGCTCCGGAAACCGTAATCCGCCTCCCAGTTCGACAGGAAATACAGCGATTTGCCATCCGGTGCCCAGCGGGGGCACGATGTGCTGAACCCTTTGTCCGTGACCTTGGCGCCATAAGCCTGGGTCCCCACCTGGCGCAGTTGACGAGTGTAGACCGCGGCCAGGGACTTGCGCCATTGCTCGTAAAGTTCATCCGCCGAGATGCCCAAAACGGCCTTGATCACGGGTTTGAAGCTTTGATAATGGAACCGGCCCGCCTCGCGGATCAAGGCCAGAATCGCGTCGTACCCGTATTTTTCGGCAATGTAAGTGACCAGCGAAAAGCCATGATTATAGGTCCGTTCGAAATTGATGCTCTTGCCTGTGAAGACGCACATCTCGTCATAGGTGAGCATATCGTTTTCCAGCACGGCGACGCGCAGCAGCATGTCGCGATGCGTATCCCATTCATCCGTGCCTTCGCGACTGCTCTCGTATTGAGCAATGCCTTCGGCAAACCATTGGGGTAGAATATCGCTGGATACGACATGAAAACCGCTCGACTGCCATTTTTCATTGGGATAATCGAAGTATCCCAGCCGCAGTTCCGGAATCCAGGCCGGGAGCTTGAGAGCCGGCCGAATCGAAAAGACGTGGGCTAGTTCATGGGCCAGCAAATAGCGCAGCCACGAGTGCGTTCCGCGAAGCGAGAAGTCGAACTCGTGAATGTCGATCGAGACCATGCCCAGGATGGGCGAAGCCCAGCCATTGGGATCGTCGCTGTCGTTGACGGCCAAGTCGATCCGCTCGGGCATGGACAAGCGGTAGCGCTCGGTGTAGATCCGGTATAGATCTTCCGAAATGCGGGCCACCTCTTCGGCTTTTTCGCGTAGCGCGGTGGGATAGTAGACCCGGAAATGCGGGGTCTCCATGGTGATCCAGCGCATGCGGGAATGATTGTAGTCCTGGAGGAAGTCGTTGTAGGCGAGAGCGGAGCGAGGAACGCTCAAGAGGGCGGCCAGGATCAAGACAAGGGCAAACGGTAGACGGTGACGGTAAAAGAGGGAATGAGAGCCGGGAGCCGGCAGCCGGGAGCGAGACAGAAAGACCTCGGCCGGAAAAATACCAAACCCACTAACAAGCAATTGAAAGCCTCCCCACTCACGACTCATGACGCACGACTTCCTCTACCGGACAACCGCAATCTTGCAGAACTTTGCCTTGCGTTCGCCGCCCCGTCGGGCGACCAGTTTGGCGCGATACACGCTCGATCCGTATCCCTGCAGGCTCAATGCGTAGCGGTTCCACGATTCCGTTGCCGTCAGGCCCGTGATGGTTCTTAGAAAATGATTGTTCTGGTCGTACAGCGTCAGCTCCACGGCATCGGCGGCATGCGAAAGCTGGTAACGGAGACTTACCACCGAGGTCCCAACGACGGGGTTGGGATAGCAGTAGAAAACGGATACGCCAAAGGCCTCCGTTGAGGTCTGCGGCGCAGCCGGCATCAGCGAATCGTCGTAGACCGGATTGCGCGCAAGGTTTCCGGCCCCGCCGTTCCAGACTTTGGAGGCGGCATTTCCCGCGTTTGCGCTCAGGTCCCATGCATAGCACCAGCCTGCGCTGGACAGCGCCATCATCTGCAGCGTACTGTCCTCTTTGAGATTGTCAATGAGAATCGAGGATACGGAGGGCAGGGCCATTGAAACGGGCCATGGGTCAATGCCGATCGATCCGGCCCTGGAGTCGGCCGCGGAAATCAGTCCTATTGAGTAATACCCGCTGTCGATATTTACCAGGTTGGTGGCGGTATCCCTGGAAATATATGTGGTATCCCGCGAGCCGAATCCGAACACCACATCCGGCTTAGCGTTTCCATCCACATCCGCAACACTGGGGGCGCCTGCTTCTCCCAGACTCTGGCGCGGGTCGAGGATCAGGGGCCAGTTGGCCAGTGCGTTGCCGCGGCGGTCCAGCGCATACACCCGGTTGGTGCCGCTTAGCAGGATATCGAGATAACGGTCGCCGTCCAAGTCGGCCAGAGCCGGTTGCGACGAAGCATTGCTTTGAATGGTCACGGGCCAGAATGTCTGGTCGGCAACTCCGGAATCATCCAAGCAGTACACTTTGCCTTCCCGGCCGCGCACCACAATTTCGAGGCGGACCGGCTGTGCGCGGTCCAGGTCGCCAACGGCCAGGCGCGGTGAGGCCAGGTCCAGCGTGCGGCTCCATTTGCGGGTACCGTCTTCGAAACAGACGATTATTCCATTCTCCAGGCCGGCGATGATCTCGCTTTTGCCGTTGCGATCCACATCGGCACTGGCCAAAGCGCAGACAGGGCTGCTAACCTGGGTATTCAGCGTCTCGGCCAAAGAGAAATTTCTGAGTACGCGAATTTTTCCCTGTGCGCCGCCGAGTAGAATTTCATTCTTCACGATCACCGGCCCGGCCGTTGCTCGAAAGCCGGTGGAGACCGAGTCCACGGTCAATGCGCTTCCACCAATAATCCGGTAGAGATTGCGGACACCGGCTACAATCAAAGTGTCATTCAGCACGGCCGGCGAGGAAAGACTGTCCTGCAAATTCAAAAGGCTATGGCGTTCCATCCAGGACAGCGTGTCGCCGCGGGCGTTCTTCACGGGTATCGAATCCACGGTTGAGCCCAGGCCATCGCCTTGTATTGTCCAGGCGAACACGCGGCCCGATGTGGAGGTTACGACGATTTCCTTGCCGGTGATCGAATCAACTAAGTCAAGAGCCGCTGGATGGTTTGCCGCGGCCAGCGGATCGCTCCACTGGGGCCAGTTGCCCAGGCTGGCGCTCCAGCGCAAATCCAGCGAGAAGCTCTCACTTCGATAATTCAGGACCCGACGATTGGGATCTTTGTCGCCGTGTCCCATGGAAAAAAGGGTTTCGGCTACGGCCTGGGCGGATTGGATATTCTCGATTCGAACCCGGGCCGGGCCGCCGTCGCGCGTCCGAATTGGCGTCAATGAATTGACAGTGGTGGACGATCCCACATCACGGTGCGGAAAGAAATCGGCGGGCTGGCCGTAGTCCTGCACCGGCGTGCCAAGGAAATTCGAGAATTGCGCCCCTATATCCTGCACGCCGTCGGCCTCGATCAGCGAAACGCCCCTGCGCAAACTATCATAGTTGACGGCATTATAGGCGTACAGATTTCGAATGACGCTTTCATCGACATGCCAGGCCAGGACACCCGAGCCCGGGAGGCCTGCTTCGAAATTTTTCGAATTGACAACAATGTCGGGACGGCCATTGTCCGGGATTGCAATGGAATCGAGGATCTCGGCGCCGGAGTAGATCTCATTCGTTTCCGGAATCGTATCGCGGCGAAACCAGTCCAAGCGGCCGGGAAGGTTGCGCTGCCTGTTTTCGATAAGCAGGTATTCGTTCTCGTTGAGCGGCACCTGCAGAATCTCGTTGTTCGCGGTTTGGCCGCTTGCGGCGGAGACGCTGTAGGTGGAATCCAAACCCGGCCGGCAAAGAACGGGCTTTGTCCATCCCAGGAAAGCACGGACCCAGGCGCTTGGGTAGACGGGGACAAAACCCATTGCCGCGCTATACCCGGAGAAATCCATGATGTCGAACGAACCGACCGCCGATATCCCCTCGCACGCGGAGTTCACTCCGTACAGATCCGGGACGCCCAACTGCCGGGCGAACTGGTTCACGAGGATTCCGTTGATTCCGAAGTTCACCGAGTCCTGGTTTCCTGTCTCGGACACCATCATCAGCTCTTTCACGGAACGCGATCCGTTTGCGACGGCCAGGGAATCTTTGTGCAGGAAGTATTGGATGTCGCGCTGGGATACGAAGAAATCGTAGAAATCGGACGGGGTGGTCTTGGCCCCTTCACCCAGGGCCTGGTTGTAGCCGCCGTCGGCAAAGGCCGATGCGCCGGCGTGGATCAGCAGATACACGGTTCTTTTCTCGTCATACGAATGCAGAAACGGGTTCGACGACGAGGCGTCCGCGGCCCTGACGGCATCCTCGATAAAAGCCATGCGCGCGGTCGCGTTGCGCTCGCCAAAATCACAAAAGCTTTCCCTGTCGAGCTTCGTGGCCCCATAATCCCGCATTTCCTTGGGCACGCGGGGCACAGATTGATTCAGGCCCGGAAAGATCCTGTATTCGATGTGGAGCCGTCCATCGGAAACCTGGTCATAGTAATTCCGGAGAAACTCAAGATGCTTTGAGAAGTATTGGAGGTCGTGCGGCTGCTTGTCATATTTGTAGGAAGCGACATACTCGGTGTCGCTGTCGAACAGCCCGGTCCCGGTGGTAAGCGAAGCCGAGTCTTCTTTGAATTCCACACGGAAGGCAACCACAAAAATCGTATCCGGATTGGCTGCCGTAGCATGTACTTTGGGGAGCTTATAGGGCGCGGGCCGATCGAGTTTGAGGAGATTTCGGTTCGAAACACCACGGGAGAAATAAAATGGCGAAGCGAAGGCCAATGTGGCGCTCAATAGGCAAAAAAGGCACAGGATGCGCGCAGGATTCAACATGCCAACTAATATAATTGATAGTCTCTGGAATACGTTCAAGCGCGGCGGGTGGAATGCGCGCGGCCCGGACATCCTGACGAGAACTTATTCCTTCGTTTCCAGCTCTTTTAATTCCGAGAGGAACTGGGTCCGGTCCTTGAACTGGCGATAAACGGAGGCAAAGCGGACATAGGCCACCTCGTCAAGCTCGTAGAGCTCCTTCATAACGAGCTCGCCGATGATGGTGCTCTTAACCTCGGTGGTTCCCATGTTTTCGATCTTCGATGTGATCTTATCCACAATCGATTCGATCTTCTTGATGCTGATAGGCCGCTTTTTGCATGCAGTCTTGATTCCGCCCAGGAGCTTCTCGCGATCGTAGTCTTCCCGCCGGTTGTCTTTCTTGATTACTGTCAGGGGGACGTTCTCTATATATTCATAAGTAGTATAGCGCTTTTCGCACTCTATGCACTCACGCCGGCGTCGCACAGCATGACCTTCTTTGCTTGAACGGGAGTCAACAACCTTGTTCTCCTCATTTCCGCAAAAAGGACACTTCATTTCAAATTCCTCCAGTAGGTGTTTTGCTACAACATCTTGTATTTAAATGAAATATATACACTTCATTTAGCTGAAGCAAGTACTCAAGCGGATTACCACCAAGAAACGGCACGAGTTACGAGGTTTTCAACGGGTTTTCCACGAGATGTGAGTCAGCGCTCAACAAATAACTAACTTGAAGATTTTTGACCAGGATTACAGGATAAAAGCTCTTTCTCCTGAAAATCCATGAGAAGATCCAGATATCCTGTTGAAAAAATTTGGTTGCGGCTTTAACGCGCTATGCCTCCACGGTGAATAATCGCCGATTGCCAATTGAACCCCATTGGATCAAAACCATATTTTGCAGCTTATGCAAATTCAACCCACCTTGGCGGATGTCGAAAAGGCGGCCCGCGGATGCAATGTCATTCCGGTCTGGTGCGAACTGATCGCGGATATGGAGACGCCGGTTTCGGCTTTTGCCAAAGTCGGCCGAAGCCGTCCCGTTTCGTTTCTCCTTGAAAGCGTCGAGGGCGGCGAGAAAGTCGCGCGCTACTCGTTTATTGGCATCGATCCCTTTCTCCGTTTTCGGGCCAGCGGAATGCATTACCGCATCAGCGGAGCCCTGGAAGAAGCCGGCGACAGTCATCCCGTGGAACGGCTCAAGCGCCTGGTCTCCGAATACCGGTCGTATCATCCGGCCACTTTGCCCCGTTTCAGTTGCGGCGCCGTGGGCTATTTTGCCTATGACACGATCAAGCTCTTCGAAAAAATCCCCCTGCCGGAAAAGGAAGATGGTTTTGTCGAAGATATCGATTTTGGGTTTTACCGGGTCCTTGTGGTCTTCGACAACCGCCAGCACAAACTGATTCTGATCAATAACATTCTTACGGCGGGCCCGGGGACGCTGGAAAGCAAGTACCAGGCCGCCTGCGACGAACTAAGCCGGCTGGAAAAGATGATCCGGCTTCCGCTGAACCGCGCGCGCAAGGCGCCCATGGCGGTGGCCCGGAGCGGACCGGTTTCGAATTTCAAGCGCGAGGAGTATATGGCCGCCGTGGACCGGATCAAAGAGTACATCCGCGCCGGCGACGCCTTTCAGGTCGTTCTTTCACAGCGGTTCGAAACGCGCAGCGAAACCGATCCCTTTGACCTGTACCGCTGCCTGCGCATGGTCAACCCCTCGCCCTACATGTTTTTCCTCAAGCTCGATGACGCCTACGTGGTGGGGTCCTCGCCCGAGATGCTGGTTCGCGTGGAGAACGCCATGATCGAGGCCCGTCCCATTGCCGGCACGCGGCCGCGCGGCAAAACCGCCCAGGAGGACGACAACCTTGCCAAAGAATTGCTGGCCGATGAAAAGGAACGCGCCGAGCATGTCATGCTGGTCGACCTGGGCCGCAACGACCTGGGCCGGGTTTCGGAATGCGGAAGCGTGGTTGTGGACGAGATGATGCATATCGAGCGCTACAGCCATGTTATGCACATCGTCTCCAATGTGCGTGGCTGCCTGCGCAGGGACATTTCTCCCGTCGATGCGCTGTTCGCTTGCTTTCCGGCCGGAACCCTGTCGGGCGCGCCCAAGGTCCGGGCCATGGAAATCATTAGCGAACTCGAGCCCTGCCGCCGCGGCATTTACGGCGGCGCCCTGGGCTATATCGATTTCTCGGGCAACCTCGACACCTGCATTGTGATCCGTACGTTGGTCATGAAATCCGGACAGATCCGGGTTCAGGCCGGCGCCGGCATTGTGGCCGACTCCGTCGCCGCGCTTGAATACGAGGAGTGCCGCAACAAAGCCAAAGCGCTCTTTCGCGCCATTGAAATGGCGGAGGCTCTTCAGGAGGAGCTGTGACTGACTGGTCGCCCGTTGTGGTCTGTCCCCGCTGCAACAATTCCAGTGTGCGCATCATCGACAAGGGTCTTAAACGGGTCCTTCGGCTTCTGCAGGGGACCAGCCGGTATTTCTGCGGAGCCTGCAAAACGACCTGGCGTCTGAACAAGCCCAAATCCGTGACGCACACCCAACGAAAGCGCAACCTGCTGCCGTTTCACGAAGAAAACAATTGTAAAATCATCCGCTTTCCCGATGACAATTGGCAGAAGAACGTGGAGGACCTGCGCAAGACGGCCGCGCATCTGCTCGAGGGCGGGTGCCGCCGGATGCTTCTCGATCTTTCGGTCTCGCGATCCATCAACAGCGCTTCCTTCGGATCCGTCCTCAAAGTTTACAAACTTTGCGAGGGAAGCGGCTGCGAGTTTCGCATTGGCCGGCTGTCCGCCGATCTGCGCGACGCCTTTCGCATGACAAGCCTTTCCTTCCTGCTGGTCGAGCAGGAATAATCGCAGGCACTCACCATGTTTGGCGCCATCCTTTTTGATCTCGACGGAACGCTGGTCGATTCGCAACCCGACATCAATACAGCCATGGCGGCCGCGCTGGCCGACATGGGGCTGCCGACCACCATCGGCGAACTGGGTCCCCTGCGGGGCGCCAGCCTGGGCATGGTCTATGCGCATCTCAGAGGCGTTCGCGTCGACCGGGTGCCGCCCGATGAGCTGCAGCAGGTCAAGGCGTTCTACCGGCGCCATTACAGGGAGTGCATGTTCGACCGGACGGTTGTCTTTCCGGGTGTCAAGGAGACTCTCCAGGAATTGGCCTCCACGCCCAAAGCGATTTCCACATCAAAACCCATGGAATACGCCGAACCGATCATCGATCATTTCAGCCTGCGACCGCACTTCCGCGCGATTGTGGGGTGCGAAGATATTCCCACCAAGCCCGATCCGGCGGTATTTTTAAAGACAGCACAAATCCTCAAAATCCCCGCGCGCGAGTGCCTGGTGGTTGGGGATACGGAACTGGATCTTATGGCCGGAAAAGCCGCGGGCTGTACTACATGCCTGGTCGATTATGAGGGCCGTCAGACGTCATTGCATCAGAAGGCGGGTTTTGTCGCGCTGGGAATTGAGGAAATTTTGCCGATTGTGAGGAGAGGCCGGCCCGATCGGGGTTGATCCGCGGACCGATTGGTGCAGGCAGGGCGCTCTTCTACTGGGTGATTTCGAAAACCTGCGTCAGGTTGATCGAGTCGAAGAACTCCATCAGGTCCTGCGAGGCATGCGTGATGCGAAGACGGCCGCCTTTGGTCTTGAGCTTGGAGTGGGCGCCCACCAGAATGCTCAGTCCGCTTGAATTGATATATTGAACGCCGTCCATGTTCACATCGATTTCCTGGCAGCCCTTGGCTGCCGCTTCGGTAAGGGCGTAGGACAAATCGTTTACTGTTTCGGAGACGATATCGTCCCCCACCACGACTTCGGCCTTGTTTTCCTCAAACACTTTGAGTTCTACCATGATTATCGACCCCTCCCTGATCTGAGCCAATCTGAAGTAATTTACACACAATGACGAACGAAGTCCAGAAAAAGCGCCGAAACGTGTTTGGAGGTTTGGGACCGGAAAGCGAATGCGGCTTTGGAGCCGTGAAAAATGGAAAATCCAAGTCGTCGATCGGCCTGATTTTTTCCGCCCCCAGATAGTATCTTTTTTTGCTCTTACTTTCACCATGGAGGACACGATGCCCCAAGACAGACCCATCATTCCATTTATTGAAGGTGATGGGACCGGACGTGATATCTGGCGTGCTTCGCAACCCGTGTTTGACGCTGCCGTGGATAAGGCCTATGGCGCAAAGCGAAAGATCAAGTGGGTCGAGGTATTGGCAGGGGAAAAGGCCTTTAAGCAAACCGGCAACTGGCTGCCCGATGAGACGGTCGAATCGTTCCGCAAACACAAGATCGGCATTAAAGGCCCGCTGACCACGCCGATTGGCGAAGGGTTCCGCAGTTTGAATGTGACGCTCCGCCAGGTGTTGGATTTATACGTGTGTCTGCGGCCGGTGCGCTGGTTTAAGGGTGTGCCCAGTCCGGTGAAGCATCCCGAATGTGTGGACATGGTCGTCTTCCGCGAAAACACCGAGGACGTGTATGCCGGAAAGGAACAACCGGCCCATAGCGATCAGGCCAGGAAATTGATCGAGTTTATGAAGAAAGAATTCAACTGGGACATCAAATCCGATTCCGCCATCGGCATCAAGCCCATCAGCGAAAGTGGCTCCAAACGGCTGATTCGCGCGGCAATTCGCTACGCCATTGACAACAAGCGAAAGAGCGTTACCCTTGTGCACAAAGGCAATATCCAGAAGTTCACCGAGGGCGCCTTTATGAAGTGGGGTTACGAGCTGGCCAAGCAGGAATTCCCCAACGAGACCGTTTCCTGGGAAGATTGCAAAGGCAAAGTGCCGGCCGGCAAAATTCTGATCAAGGACGTGATCGCCGATATTTTTCTGCAGCAGATCCTGACCCGGCCCACCGAGTTCGATGTGGTCGCGACCATGAACCTCAACGGCGACTACATGTCCGACGCGCTTGCGGCCCAGGTGGGCGGAATCGGCATTGCCCCAGGGGGAAACATCAACTATGTCACGGGCCATGCGATTTTCGAAGCAACCCACGGCACCGCTCCCAAGTACGCCGATCAGGATGTGGTCAACCCCGGATCGGTCATTCTCTCCGGCGAAATGATGCTGCGCCACCTGGGCTGGACGGAAGCGGCGGACCTGATTATCACGGGGCTGGACCGCGCCATCGGCCAGAAGCGGGTCACGTATGATTTTCATCGGTTAATGGAAGGCGCCACATTGCTGAAGTGCAGCGAGTTTGGAAAAGCAATTATCGAGAACATGAAGTGAAGAGAATTTGACGGGATAACAGGATGGACGGGATTGCGGATGCCGGAGAACAACAGCGATGGAAATCGAGCAGTAATGCAGAAGATCATCGGCTCAAATGGGTTGAGGTAAGAAAAAGGACAAGAGAGTTGATCCGGAAAAATGGGATCGAAAGGATTGAGAATCCAGTCAATCCCGTTATCCTGTCCAATTAATTTTGTTATTGGAGATCCAATGGAACAAACGTTGATCATGCTCAAACCGGATGCGTTTGCCAAGGGCCTTGTGGGTGAGGTCCTGCTGCGCCTGGAGCGGGCTCGCTTCAAATTTGCAGCCATGAAGATATTCCGGTTCGACCAGAGCCTGGCCGAACGTTTTTACGGCGAGCACCGGGGCAAATCCTTTTTCGAACCCCTGATTAAGTTCATGACCTCGGGCCCCACGCTGGCCGTGGTGGTCGAGGGCGAGAACGCCATTGTGCGCATGCGCAAACTGGTGGGCGCGACCGACCCGGCCAACGCCGATCCGGGCACCCTCCGTCACGACTACGCCTCCAACGGCCGCGAGAATATCATCCACGCCTCCGACAGCCCGGCCAACGTAGAGCGGGAGAAGGCGATCCTGTTTCCGTAACCCCGCCGATCGCCTGCATTCGGCGGAAGACCGCGCTTGGAGTTGGTAGGGAAACGGTTAGGTCCTTTGTATCGATGGAGATTTGTTCGAAAAGGCGCCATTTTCCTTTCATTGCGCGGAGATCCTGTTTTTGCTTCCACTTCTTGCCGCTTTACGATAAGCCCGTGTTGGCGGAGGATTCGGCTGATGGCTTCACGGGAACAGGGCAGTTCAAACTCCTCTTTCAGGCGTTTGGCGCCCATGGTCAACAATTGCCTGCGGAGGGATAGGACCTATTGCTCTGGGGACAGCTTCGTGGTGCGCGGCTTCGGGATCGAAGGCTGGCGAGGCTTCCGCTTTCTTCGTAGCGTTTGCGCCACTTACGAAAAACCGTTTGAACCGTGGTCATGAATTCCCTCGCTGTGGCTTTGTTGCCGTGACGTTTGGCGTAGGATACCATACGTACTCGAAGATCAAATCCATTATCTTTCATCCGGCACACCTGATTATGGTAGGCGGGCCTTCCGGTTTCGGGCAGCTTTTTGTACGCCATACAAAAAATCTACCCTCGGAGGCCCGCCTGCTTCCAAATACCATCGTAACCGCTTCCAACTCGGATTCCCCATTACAAACAACTCGCCCAAACTCCCAGGGGGATACCATGTACCTTGGATCTCCCAATCTCCCAAAGCACCTCTGTGGACATATTGCCTTGCATCTAATTATTATTGCCTCGGGGGCCTAACCGTCATATGAATTTCAAACGAATTCTGCTGCTGAAATTATATGAGCTGTTGGATATTGCCGCTCTCTTTGCGTGCCACTTCTCCGCCCTTTTCCTCGCCAATCCGACTTTTATTGCCACAAAGAAAAATGTCCTCCTGCAGTCGGTCCGCATGTCCGAGCTGATTCCGGCCATAATTACCCTCGAGATCTGGCATGTAGTCCTGTTCACTTTTGGACTTTATCGGTCCAAGAGGCTCCAAAAATTCTGGCAAGTCAACCTGGAGGTCGTTCAGGCGATCCTTTTCTGTGCGGCGATTGGATCCGTTCTCTTTACAATTTTCCGATGGCCGCATTTGTCCTGGAAATACCTGGGGCTTTTTGTTGTCCTGTCCTCGGCTTCGCTGATCGTGATCCGCGCTTCGGTCCGGATTGGTTTGCGGTACGCGCGCCTGCGGGGAAGGAACATCCGCCATATCTTGGTAATTGGTACCAATATTCGCGCTCTGAAATTCGCCAAACGGATCGCGAGCAACCCGAATTTGGGCTACCGATTGATTGGATTTGTAGACGATGACTGGCATGGGGCAGCCAAGGCCGACAAAATGGGATATCCCCTGATCGGAAATCTGGACTTGGTGTTTCAATATTTGCGGGACAACGTTGTGGACGAGGTGTTTATCGGCTTGCCGCTGAACTCCTATTATTCCTGGGTGGCCGACTTCGCGCGATATTGCGAGAAGCATGGGATCATCATCCGCGTTTCCTCCGATATTTTTCATATGTCCATTGCCCGATCCGATGTGGACATATTGGAAGGAATGCCCATGATCTCGCACTATACAGGCGCAATCCGGGATTGGCAGAAGATCATCAAACGGTGGATCGATTTCGCCGTTTCGACCCTGGTGCTTGTGGTTGCGTCCCCCCTTATGCTTATTATTGGAATTGCTGTCCGCCTTACCACTCCGGGCCCGGCGCTGTTCCGGCAAAGTCGTGTGGGACTCAACAAGCGACGATTCACGATATATAAATTCCGAACGATGCATACGGACGCGGAGGACCGTCTACAGTCCCTGGAGTCGAAAAACGAAGCCGATGGGCCTGCCTTTAAAATCAAGAACGATCCGCGCGTTACTCGTGTTGGCCACTTTTTGCGAAAAACCTCTTTGGACGAGCTTCCGCAGTTTGTCAATGTATTCCTCGGAAGTATGAGCCTTGTTGGCCCCCGACCACTTCCGCTCCGCGATTATGCCGGCTTCACCCAGGACTGGCATCGCCGCAGGCTAAGCGTTAAACCCGGAATTACCTGTCTATGGCAGATCTCCGGCCGCAATGAAACCACCTTTAATGAATGGATGCATCTGGATCTTGCATACATCGACACATGGTCGCTGAAGCTTGATCTGAAAATCCTCTTGAAGACCGTTTGGGTCATGTTCAGAGGCACGGGAATGTAGGAAGTGCCAAACGAAAAGTGCAAAGCCGGAAATCAAATGATTCGACAAGTCGGATACGCCTTTCAGGATAGTTTTCATTACCGCGTAGCAGCCCTGGCCATTTGCCTCGTTTTATTGCTTTCCTGCGGGAATCTTCCTTTATCGTCTCTTTCGTCCGGTGAAATCGAGTCGTTTACCTGCACGTTTGACGATGGCGATTTGTCGGCCTGGCAGCTGGAACAGGGTCAACCCGGGCTCATCGAGATTGTGGACAACCCGGTGAGGGCCGGAGCAAATGCGTTAAAGATCACGGTTCTTCCGGGAATTACGTGGGGCAGCGGGAACCGAACCGAACTCGCCTACAAAGCCATTTTTCCTTATAAGAGCGAAATGTATTACGGGTTCAGCCTGATGCTGGGCATTCCTTATGAAGAAAGCGGGGAATGGCAGATCATGGGTCAGTGGCACGATCAGCCCGATATCTCGCTGAATGAAACCTGGACGGGCTTCCCGAAGAATTCTCCGCCGGTCTCCATTCAGTACGAAAACGGTCTTCTGTTTGTGGACATTCAGGAGCGGGAGAACAATTATGCCATAAAAAGATCCAATTCGATTCAAGTGAATAAAGGTGAATGGATCGATATTGTCATACATGTTAAGTGGTCCATGGAGTACGACGGCTTTGTGGAGGCCTGGTTCAATGGAAAACCGTTGTTTCCATCGAACGGGGATAATAACCGGATTTATGCGCCCACGGTCATCAATAAGGCCGGCAACTATTTCAAAATTGGCCTGTATCGGGACAAAAATGCCTCTACAAAAGCCGTCCTTTATTATGACGAGGTCCGCATCGGCAACAGTTATGCGGAAGTGGCCCCATGAGAATTTCTCGGCATGTCCTATCTCTTTTTGTGGTTATTCTGGCGGCTGGCTCGTGGGGAACCGAAAATCCGAATTGGATTGTCCTGCAAACCGGAAACTGGAATGGACGCTACTTTTATCCCGCTTCTGAACTGACCTATGTCTCCAAATTCTTTTGGCGTAAAGAATACCGCATTCGGATTGGCCTTCGCGCCTTTGGCTCGCCGTATCTCTTCGCGAATGGCATTTATGAAGCTCCGCTTTGTCTGGAGCGGGCTTTTTCCAGGGAACGAAGAATTCGGGAATTCTTCGTTGGCGGCGGAGTTGCTCCTTGGCTTCGCCTGCCGAACGGGCCGGAATTCCATGCGCAGCCGTTTCTGCTTGCGGGAGCCGAAGCCCGGTGGAAGAGGGCCGGATTGATTTTAATGGCGAAGAGCCGGTTCTACAACGATGGGGTCCGGTTCGATCTTGTTCCAATGCTAGGGGTAAAAGCTTTTCGAGGTCTGGGATTTCTCGTCCAACCGAAGCTGAGTTTTTTGTCCCGCTATAATCTGGAACGAACGGACCGCAGGCTGCACGTTTTCGCCGGCCTTGGATATTCATTCAACCGGCAAAGCCGGAAACAGGATGAAATTGGCAGATAAGAGCTGGCCACTTTTGGATGGTAGTTTCTATAGGTGCCCTTATTATTTCCATCTGTTTGCCGGTTTTTTATTGTGCGGCGGCTTCTGCTCCGGAGAGCTATTCGCCGGTTTTAAATTCCGCAACAAACCGGGTTTGCATTTTCTTTCCATATAAATCCATTGCCGATGTGTCCAGTGAAATCGTGTATGGCATTGCATCGGCGAAGGAATCGCCTACTGTGTGGCCGAATGTCAGGATTGTGTTTTTGGAGTTCCAGGATCGCGTGCCTGCGTATGGATCGTCCAGGGAATCCTGCACGGAAAGGGCCGCGTTGGTCGAGGCGGTGTCCATTCCCGTGTTGAAGGTAAGGATCACGGAAGCCGTTCTGGATACATAGCCGGCACCGTTTAGCGGAAGATGATCGACGACGGCAACCGGGTTTGTGGCAAAATGGAAAACCGAATCTTCGGTAAAAAGCCCGTTTCCGTCAACATCTCGAATGGACCCGGCCGAGATTGTCACCGTAAAGCCCGAATCCGAGGGCCAGAATCCGTTCAACGGGAGGATATTTATGACTCTGTCGCTGTTCATAAAAGTGAAGTTACAGGCGATGGCGGGGTTAATGGAAATGGACGGAACAATCGTGCGCTTGTCGAGGGCGTTGTTGGTTGCGATCCGGAATTCCGCGCTTAGCAATGTCGCAATTCCCTCGATGCCGGGAGAGATGCTGTCGACCCGGAACGGCATTGTTCTGTAGGAAGCATCCACGGCCGTATCGCCGTCGACCGTAATCACCCGAATGGCATACAGCGTGTTCAGCTTTTGATTCTGCGGAGTGAAGAGAAAATTGTCGGTTCCCATCTGAAAAATTCCGGAGATCGCCGAGCCCTGGCTGTCGGAGAGCGCAAAGCCCTCCCTCATTTCAGGAATCGTATGCCGATAGTTGTCCGGAATTCGTATGACGATTGCGCGGTTCGGCGCCACATTGATTTCGTTGCCTGCGGGCGAAACCAGGGCCTCCACCAGATCCCGGGTGGTTTCGAAAGAAGATTGATGAGGTTGAAGGCGAGATCCATTGGGCAATCGCGCTCCCGAATCGATTTCCACCGTATAAAGCATACCCGGAGTCAAGAGGGTATTGGGTGTGAATGTGAAAGCACCTCGAAACGGAGCCCAGGCGAAGGAACCCGTAACTTCGGTTCCCAGTGAGTCGGTGAGGGAGAACGCGCTTTCCGTTGATTGGGAATCCATGGTGTCGGGAAAAAGGACCCGAATCGTAGCGTTGATTTCGACCTCGCCGGCTTCGTGCAAAGGCAGCACAGATGCAGCCTTTGCGCGCTCCGTGCGGAACACTAGTCTTGCTGCGTGGCCCAGAGTATCGCCTCCTGCTGAGCGCATGCCTTGAGCGACCGAAAGCGTGCAAGCCATTCCAAAGGGCCAATGCCCTATTAAGGGCTTTGCATAAATTGTGCTGCCGCTTACCCGGATCGATAGAGGTCCCGACGGCTTTGCCTGAATATAAGCACCGGCGGTCGAATCGAAGATGCTCTGACTGAAACGAAGATACACCTCGGATCCTGCCGGGAAATCCAATTGTCCATTCGATGGAAATGTGCTGGACACATAAAACAAGGGAACCGAAAAATCCCTCGTGTATGGGAATTCGACGGCTTCTCCCTCTTCGGTTTGTGCGGTCGTGTCCACATGGACATGAAATCCCGCGTCCTCGAATTCCGTGGAATTGCAATAAAAGGAAAGGATGCGCCGGTCTTCGCTCCAGCCGAACCACCTGTTGATCTCCGGCGTTGCGGTAACGGCAATATGACTGTGCGTATCCATGGGTTCAATAAAACGGATCAGGAAAAGCTGAGTGCCGGCATTGCCCGGCCGGACGATTTCGTCAATGGGAAAGGGCTCCAGCGGCAGCCAGATGGTGCCCAAATTCGTCTCTCCTTTGCCGGTATAGCGAAGGGCCTTGTAGCGGCCATACTTCGATGCCGTGGCAATGATCGTGCCGCTGCCGGGCACAACAAAGACCTCGAAATCCCCGGTCAGCGTGTCCATGGTGGCGATGGCGGTGTCGCCGTCCCGCACATACACGACAACTGCGTTGCTCGGAACAACTCGGCCGCGAACCTCGGCGCTCGTCTCGGTAAGAGCCGGGTCCACGTAGGTCACTTTGCAGGAGATAGCCAAAACGAACAGCAGGGGCAAAAAACAGGTTTTCATTTTATAACCCAATCGATGCGAATGGTTGAGGGAGTATGACTTCTTTGCATGTGCCAATAATCTACCTAAACCTTTGCGGGGGATGCCAGTAATAAAGCACGCTTTCCCATTCGTGTATGCTGGATCTATCCGGTCGGGAGAGACCAGTCGAGAAATACAACGGAAAGGCGTCGGTTTCTGACGGCCAGCGCTCCGATATATCCCCGGTTCAGGGAAAATGAAATATTCTTCCACTCGCCGGTGTTCCCCCCGGCCAGTTCAACCGCGCTTTCCCGGCATGAACAAACGGAATCAACCGAGAAGCTCGCCAGTGGATAGGATAGTCCTTTGCCCAATGCCTTGATAAACGCTTCCTTCCGGGTCCAAATTGCGTAAAACGTCTCTCGCTCATTTTCCGGGGTGCCGGCACCGAGGACGGCCGCTTTTTCTCTTTCCGAGAAGAACCTTTTGGCAATTGACCGGAAATCCCGCTGTTCGCGGGAATTTTCCAGATCGATTCCCATCTCAATGCCCATGCTTACCGCAATCGCGGCCTTGCCCGCTGTATGGGAAAGATTGAAATACGGAGGAGGCGATTCGATCCGGGGCTTGCCAAATTCGTTTTGACTGAATTCAATGTCGTTTGGATTTTTTCCGGTGTACCGGGAAAGAATGTTTCTTAGGGCAATTCGGGTTATTCCGTATTTGGCTCGCTCCTCGGGATTGCGCAACAAGGCCATTCGCTCCAATTCGTTTTTCCGCAGGCATTGACCAAAGACCGGCAAAGGGGCCTGCGGTTCCGGAAAATCGATTTCCCAAACGTCAATCCGGTGCTGTGGATCCATGGATTCCCCCTTCTTGTTTGGACCGGCATTTGCGCCCAATCGCGGAAGCCGTCCTGCACCTTGCGTTAAGATATTCTCTAACCTTTTGCAAATCGAGATTGTTATATTTTGTGGAGTCTGCCGGATTTTCTCGAAAAAGAGGAAACGTGAAAAAACCATTTTGTGCCATTTGTGGTGCGGCGCTTCTTCTTGTTGGATGCGGTGCCCCGGGTATAAGTCTTTCGGTTCCAACGATCGAGGACAGGAAGCTTTTCAAAAACCAGCCCACCTCTTACATGATCGGCCCTGGCGATCGGATCGAGGTCATCTATCGCATTGGTTTTGGCTCCGGGAACGAGCAATACAAGATCGGCGTGGGCGACCGGCTGAGCATTGAATTCTACTCCAACGAAAAATTGAGCCGATCGGTGACCGTCCTTCCGGATGGGACTATTTCCATTCCGCCGCTGGGCATCGTGAACGTGGTGGAAAAATCGCCTCGCGAACTGGTCGAGGTCCTTACTGAAAAATTCAAGACGATTGTCCGCGATCCCCTGATAACCGTTACCGTGAATGAATACAACAAAGACGCGCAGGAGTTCATTCGCGCGGTAACCAACCAGCAGCAGGGCCAGGCAAAGACCATTCAGATCGGTTCCGATGGTTTTGTTTCCTTTCCCTTTCTGGAGGAGATCAATGCGCGCGGTTTGGCGCTGGCCCAATTGAAAAAGACGGTGACCGCGAAGTATGCCACCGTAGTGCCCAACCTTTCCATTTCCCTTTCGTTAGTCGAGGCTGTCAACAACGTTGCCTATGTGTTGGGCGAGGTGCGAAGACCGGGGCTTTTCGAGCTCAATCGACCCACCACGGTTGTTCATTTGATTTCCCAGGCCCAGGTCGATATGAACACGGCCAACCTGAAAACCGTGGCCGTTATTTCGCACGACAAGGAGCACAAGCCTGTCGCCCGTCTGATCAATGTCCATAAACTCCTCAAACAGGGCAACATGAGTCAGGACCTCGTTGTGCAGCAATACGATATCATTTATGTGCCCAAGCGTCCCATCGCCAGCGTGGATCTTTTTATCCAGCAGTACTTGGTTGGCATCTACGGAATTGTTCCGGATTTCTTCAAGGTGGGCGTCAATGCCGATGTGATCGATTTAATAAATTTGGAAATCGAGCAATAGTCGGTGCGTGAAGCGGTGAATGGCAAATCCAACCAGTTCCTCAGCCCCAAGGTCAATTGTATCCGATAGGGATCGGGTTCCATACGCAAGAATCCGGCCCTTCCCTTTTCCCTTCTCGGCCGGTTTTGCCATTTGCTCCGATATTGACCAATGCAGTCGGTCGTCATTTTTGGATATTCATCATTTTCTCAATGCCGGCCTGGGCCTGCCGGTCGCCGATTCATTCTTTGGGATCAGCCCGAAAGGTGAACAGTTGGCCCTTTTTACCGACTGGAACGGGAAGAAATCTCCGGATTATGATTTTGTTCTGGAGGCCATAGAAAGCGGTCTTTTGGATTCCCTTCACACTTGGGCCGATTGCAATCAACGTGAGCCCGATCCCCCCCGGTTGCTGAACATCGCGCGCAAAACAACGGATGCGTTGAAACGGAAAGGGCTTCGGATTCCCGTCTGGATCAACCATGGAGCGAACTCAAACCTTCACAATTTAAAAGCACGGCTAAAGCCGCGCTGGCAGGGAGACGATCCGGCTTCGCCCCTGTTTACGGCGAACCTGCTGGGGGAAATCGGTATTCGATTTTACTGGTGGTCGGAGATCGTGGAATGGCCTCTGTCGCTGAACCGACCCAAACGTCGCGTTCTGCTATGGCGAAGGGGAACGAATGCGGTGAAAAATCGGGTCAAACGCGCAATGGGCCGGGCATGGAAACAGGCAGGCTTTTCTGCTCTCACCAAGCTGGCTGTGAAAGTCCGGTTGCGTTCCGCGCAAATGATTTATGGCTTCTCCCGTTACAACTGTCACCCAAAGGGGAAATGGACGCTCCCCACAAGGGAAACCATCCGATATGCTTTGACAAATCGGTTCCTGCAGGATTTGGCGGATACGCAGGGCTGGGCCATTCTGTATACGCATCTTGGACTCCCTGTAAAATCCGGTTCCCCTTTCTTGCCGCCTGACGCAAAAGCCCTTGAAATGCTCGCGCAAAGCTATCAGGATGGTTTCACCTGGGTTGCCCCAACCGCGCAATTGCTTGCGTTTTGGGATCTTACTGCGAACCTGGTCTGGTCCATGCGCAATCGAGATAGGCAAGCGGTCATTTCCCTGCATGGAAGAATCGGTCTGGACGGCGAGATTCTGCCGGTCACGGAAGCCCAGGTTCAAGGTCTTGCTTTTTATTGCCCCACGCCGGAGAAGACATCCATTCTGATTGGCAATCAACCGGTCTCTACTGTGGTAAATCCAAAGGACCGGGAAGGGCTTGCTTCGATTACCGTGGGCCGGGTTTCGAAACCCGGAATTGATCTTTTATGAGCGCCAATTCTCGATTGGCGTATTACTTTTCGACCTTCCCCTCGATCTCCACAACGTTTCTTCAGCGCGAGGTACATTCCGTGCGCGAACAAGGCGGGAAGGTTGTGACCATTGCCAATCGTCGTCCTTCCAATGGCGAAGTCCACCCGGAAGACATAGGGTTTCTTTCGGACACCCTGTACATGGTTGGGATGAATCCTTTGCAATTTCTTGGATGCATGCTGCGTGGCTTTGCCGTACATGTTTCACGCCTTGTCCCTGCCCTCCTGCTTGCCATGCGGCTGAAGGATCGGTTCCCACGGCAGAGGCTTGTCAATCTTGGACATTTATGCACCGGGGCCGCGTTGAATACAATTTTAAAGCAAAAAAGAATTCAACATCTGCACGTGCATTTCGCTCTGGGAGCCGCATCCGTCGCCTTGTTTCATAAAGCCCTGACCGGAATGCCGTATACGATTTCTATTCATGGATCCGATGTTCTCCTGCCCAGACCCTTGACCGAGGAAAAACTCAAGAATGCGGAGATGATTATTTCAAACTGCCGGTTTCATATACAGAACTTGACACGAAAGCACCCGTCCATCTTGCCTGCGAAATTCAAGATCATCCGACTGGGACTAGCGCTGAATCGCCCACCGTGGACGCCCGAGCCGGTTGCCTCTCCCGTCGCTCCGCTCCGGATTTTGCATGTAGGAAGAATGGTCCCTGTAAAGGCTCACGAGGTATTAATTGACGCCTGCCGCAAGCTTGGCGCCCGAAAGGTTCCGTTTGAGTGCCGCCTGATTGGAGATGGTCCCTGCCGCGCCGATCTGGAGAAGAAGGTTCGCGATCTGGACCTGCAAACGCATGTTTGCTTTCTGGGAAATCGGTTTTCGGACGCTGTGGCAGCCTCGATGGCCTGGTCGCATGTGGTTGTGCTTTGTTCGAAAAGCGAGGGCACTCCCATGACTCTGATCGAAGCCATGGCCAAGGGCAGGGCGGTAATCGCTCCGAACATCACGGCAATTCCGGAGATGGTCCTGCCGGAAAAAAACGGACTGCTTTTCGAACGCGAAGATGCGGAACAGCTCGCAAATTGTCTGGTCCGGTTCGTGAAAGAAGCAGGCCTGGCCGAACTTTTTGGAAAAACGGGCCGGCGTATTGCCGAAGAGACATACGATATGCGGCGGTGCTCCGGCGAATTACTGGGAGCCTTGGCTCCGTTTTTGTCATGACCGAGGCAATCGATCACCTGTGCAGGAGTTGTTGAATGATCTATCCTGCGTTAACCATAACGGTAGCCATTGTTACGCGAAACCGGGCCGCTCTTCTGGCCGAAACGCTCGAAAGCCTTTGCGCGCTCGAGCGGAGGCCCAACGAAGTCCTGATCATCAACAACGCATCCAGCGACCGAACCCAGGAAATAGCCGAAGCGTTCAAAACAAGACTGCCTGTCCGCGTGGAGAAGCACGATAAGATCGGGGTCAATTGCGGCCGCAATGCAGCACTTTGCCTTTGCCGCACAGATGCCCTTGTCTTTACGGACGACGATGCCATCCCCCATGGAGATTGGATTTCGAAATTGGATGCATCGCTTGCGCGAATGCCCGATGCCGCCGCGTTTCAGGGTGTGAAGGATAATTACTATCCCGGCGATCTTTTTGCCGCTCTGTTTCAGTTTTGTTCGCGCGACATCGCTCATCTCCGTTCGCATCGCAATGGATTTGTGACTTCGTCCGCTCTCGTTGATACCTGCAATTTGGCTGTCCGCATGGACAAAATTCGAACCCTTGGAATCCACTTTGACGAGTCCTTTTTGAAAGGGGGTGACCGCTTCTTTGGCCAGACCCTTTTGGAGCGTGGAGAGAAAATCGCGTTTGTGGCCAACAGCATTGTCGACCATAAGTGGCCCAGAACCTTATTCGCATTCCTTCGCGCCCGGTGGCGAAGTGGGGCAGCGCGGGCCCAGATAAGCCGGAAATCCAATCCGGCCTTCAATCCGGCGGCCTCGCGAAAGATTTCCGGAAAGGAATATATCGCCGCCATGCACAACCGAATGCGCGCTTTGGACTTTCCGGATAGAATGCTATTTTTCCCGCTTGTTGTCTTGGGCATTTGTCTCAACAAACTGGGTGCGCTTCAATTTCGGATCTTCGCGGCTTCCAGGGAATAGGGAGTCAATGGGCCGGTTATCTTCATCAGGAAGATTCAACGCTTTTGAGCGAACGGGCGCGCGCATGCTCGAGAAGGTCCCCGGCTTAAGGAAGTCCTTCAAATACCTGTATCAGCGCTTCGTCTATGCGACCCGCCCAAAGCTGCGGGAGACGGTTCGCCTGGAGTTTCCGGTCCGGCTTTTAACGATTTACGACTGGGCTGGCGCGCCCTCTCCGAACGGCCATTCCTTTTTCGGGTATTATGACAAGTCACCCTGGAATCATGCGGGAAATTGCGTTCTAACCCATGAGGTCAGCAGGAATCGATGTGATGTAGTGCTGCTGGACCGCGACAAGAAAGAACGACGGATTGTTGGCACAACGGATTGCTGGAATTGGCAGCAAGGAGCCATGCTGCAATGGGTAGGAAAGTCGGACCGGCGCATCGCATTCAATTCACTACGCAACAATGTGCTTGGCGCGGTTATCTGCGATACCCAAAGCCATGCTGTGCATTTTGTGCCCTGGCCCATACAGGCGATTCACCCAAACGGGAACGCTGCCTTGTCTCTCAATTATCTCAGGCTTTATAAAGCCAGGCCGATTTACGGGTACTCGATCAAGGCGGACAATTTCGCGGGTGAAATGGATCCGTCGGCGGAGGGCATATGGAAGGTGGATCTTTCGGAGGGACACGGCGAACTGCTGATCAATCTTGCGCAATTGCGGAAAGACTGCGGCTTCAATGGCCTGGCGCCGGAGCTTGAACATGTGAATCATTGCATTTTCAATCCTTCGGGTTCTCGATTCGCTTTTCTATATCGCTATTCCCTCAACGGGGTAGGCTATTCACGGCTTTACTGTGCATCGGCCACAGATGGTTCCTTCCGGCTTCTCCATTGCAGCCGCAAAATTTCGCATTACCATTGGCGGGATGACGCCAATCTGCTTGCATGGATGCGAACAGACGAATGGGATGATCATTATTACCTGATCGACGTGAACGAGCGGAGATTTTCGATTGTCGGGGAAGGGGTCGTGGACGCGGGAGGAGACGGGCATTGTTCGTTTACGCGCGATAGGAATTTTGTTTTGTCCGACACGTATCCGGACAAGGTCCGGCACCAGCATCTTTTTATTTACGACATTCGCCGGGCCAGCAAAATTCCGGCCGGAAGTTTCTTCTCCCCCTGGCGCTACTATGAGGATAACCGGTGCGATCTGCATCCGCGATTCAGTCCGGATGACAGGCTTATTTCATTCGATTCCGCTCATACCGGTTCCCGGATGCAATACGTTCTTCCGGTTCCCGGCCTGCAGGAGAATTGATCCCATGGATCAAGAACCGGTCAACTCCTCCCGCGCGCTTTCCGAAATGCTCATTGCCGGAATTCGCGTAACCCCGGGAACGCCGGCACAGCTGCATCAACGGATTACCGGGTTGATCGCACAGGGCGGTCCATCGTGGGTCCTTTCGGGAAATGCGCATGGGCTTAATCTGGCCCGAAAGCATTCCTGGCTCAAACAGATGTACGCCTCCGCGGGCGCCGTGCGGATCGATGGCGCGGGCGTGGTGCTGGGCGCGAAACTGCTGGACGTATCCATCCCCAAGCGGAATACTTGGGCCGATTGGGGTTGGCCGTTGGCCGCCTACCTCGCCGAGAAAAAGCATTCCGTTTACCTGCTGGGCGGCCCTGCGGGCGCGGCGGAGAAGACGGCGGAGCTGTTCAAACAAAAGAACCCGGCCCTTCGGATTTGCGGTTTCCATCATGGCTTCTTTCTGCAGGACGAAGATGAAGCACAGAGAATCATGAATGAAATCAACCGCACCAGGCCGGACGTGCTGATCGTGGGTTTTGGCATGCCCCTCCAGGAAAAGTGGATCTGGGAGAACTACAAAAGACTGAAGGTAAAAGTCTACCTGACCGCCGGGGCCGCGTTTGAATACCTTTCCGGCCAGACCCGGCGCTGTCCGAAATGGATGGGTGACGCCGGCCTGGAATGGTTGTACCGGTTTTTCCAGAATCCCCGAAGAATGGCGAACCGATACCTTGTGGGAAATGTTGTTTTCCTTGCGAATGTTCTTTGGGATCGTTTTACAAGCGCACGATAAAGGAGAATTATGCATGGATCAGCTTCGAAACAGTATTCTTGGGCTTCTTTCCGAGGTCTGCGGACGCGATGGCATCGACGAGATCCGTTCCGAAGATTATCTAGGTGCGGATCTTGGAATGACCTCGCTGCAGGTGGTGCAGCTGGCCGCAAAAATCCAGAACTCATTTCCAGACAAAATCATTCACTTTCAGGAGCTTCTGATTCCCCAGGGCGGGGCCGTGAAAACGGATATCCGGGTTGATGAGCTCGTTGCCTTCCTGCAAAAGAACGCTGGTTTATCTTGAGCAATAAGCCGCGTTCCATTTCTATCCGAATTCCGGGTGAAACCGACTTGCCTGCCATCGCCGGTTTGCTCCAGCAGGTGCTGGGCAAATCGATTACTCCGCTGTACCTTCTGCACAAATATTTCCGGAATCCTTTGGGCCCAAGCCCAATGGTCATGGCCAAAGCCAGCGGCCAATGCATCGCGTTTATGGGGTTGGTGGTCGTTGAGGTTTACATGCGGGAAAAAAAGATTCGGGCTGCCCAGGAAGTGGATGTGGCTGTTTCCGAACAATGCAGGAATCTGAGCGTTTACCTTCAGTTGGTCGCGCAACTGAAAGAACAGATCGACCGGCAAGGGATTTTATTGTCGTATGGCGTCTCGAACTCCAATACCGCCGACATCGCCCGCATCCTATGGGGAAAGACGGACCTGGCTGTTGTTCCCAGGTTTGTCCGAGTCATGAAGTACAACCAGGCGCTTGAAAAGAAGGTCGGTTCCGCATTTGTTTCCGACTTTCTTTCCGTCATCGCCAACCGGATCAAGAAGAGTTCACTCTGGTTTTGCCCACGGCTCTCGTCCGGATTCAGTATTGCCAGGATGGATCAATTCGGGCCGGAGTTTGAACGGTTTTCCCGACAGCTTGCGCAATGTCGCCCTGTCGTCCTTGCAAAGGATGAACGGTATTTGAATTGGCGCTATCACGCGATATGGGTCGGTGAGGTGGCCCAATGGAAGCTGATCGAGAAAAAGACTGGCGAAATGGCGGGCTTCTGGATCGCAGGGCTTATAATGACCGGCGGAAAAAAAAGGGGCCGGATCTACGAATTGCAAATAATGCCACTGATTTCACCGAAGGACAAAGCCGCATGCATCGCCGCTTTGCTTCAGTGGTTTTACACAAACGATTGCGATGTGGTGGATTGCTGGGCCATGCCGGCCGACCCCTTGCGTCCGATTCTTCGGCAAACCGGTTTTGCGCCGCGGCCCAAAGAACACATTCGCCTGACGTTTTCGCTGTACGGAGCCAAAACGAACCGGACGGCAACTGATTCGCTCTCCAATGCGGAGAATTGGTCGTTTTCCATGGGCGACACGGATATTGTATGAACAACGCATGTCATCAACGCTGAATACTGTTTCGCAAAACGCTGTCGCATTCATGTCAGCCTCTGCTTGGGGCCGGGGCCTGCGGTTTGTCGTGCTGGTCATGGCGGCCAAAATCTTCGGCCCCACGGTTTACGGTGAGGTGCTCTTTCTTGTAACCATGGGACGCATGCTAGTCCTTTTCAACGACCTGGGCATTTCTCGCTACTGTGTTCAGCAACTAAGCCGCAATACGGAAAAATCCTCGGAATACATCAGCACAACGCTCGTTTTCAATGCCATCATGGGCATGGCTCTCGCGGCCGGCTTCTACTGCTACTTCGTCATTTGGGACCAGCGCGCGAGCATGGCCGTCTTTGCCGTTCCCATTGGCCTTTCCTTCCTCTTCGAGACCATGACCGGAACCCTCAATGGGCTTTTTCAGGCACATCAGAGAATGGTGAAACAATCCATGGTGCACGGGATTGTGAATCTGGGGATGGCGGGTGTGGAGATCGCAATTCTTTATTTGACACGAAATGCACTTCTCTATGCGTATGTGTTTCTTCTTCGGGAGGTTGTGAAATTTTCCGTAATGACCGCCTTCTCGTTTGCGACTCTAAAGGACTTTAAATTCAGGCCCCAGATGGGGCTGATACCCGGGCTTCTAAAAGGTGGGATCCCCTTTGGACTTTTCATGGTCTTTGTAAATTTGAATCACCGGATCGATTCCTATTTCGTTGATCTCTGCTTTGGATCGGCCATGGTCGGCTACTATCTGGCGGCGTACCGCATTCTCGACCTGCCGCTGATGGGGATACGGCAGATCAACGTGGCCTTGTTTCCCGCCGTATCCAGGCTTTCGGTGCACGGCCCGGAAGAGATGCGGAGAATCGTCCACGGCTTTTTTCTTTCCTCCTTTACCGTTGTCTTTCCGTTGGTCGTCGTTCTCTCCCTTCTATCCGGACCTTTGATCCACCTGATCTATGGACAGGAATACGCAAAAAGTGCCGAGGCATTCCGAATTCTGATTTACGGGGCTGGATTCGCTTTGACAAACACGGTATTATCGCTGGGATTGAGGGCAATTGACCGTCAGGTTTCGCAGATGTGGGTTACCGGGCTGGGCGTGCTGATGAACATGGGCATGAACTGGATCTTCGTCCCACGGTTTGGGATACAAGGTGCCTCTGCAACGACAGTGGCTTCCGAGATCATGATCTTCGCGGCTTTTACCTGGCTTTTGCATCAGGATCCGCGTGCGCGGTTCGAACCCGGTGTTCTCCGGCGGACGGCTTTCATGCTCGGTGTTCAGTGTGTGCTTATGGTTATTTTTCTGCTGCCGCATGGGAACGCCAGCAGCTTAATTGGATTGCCCGTCTATGTGTTCGCGACCATTCAGTTGGGATTTCTAAAGCCCAACGAAATCTATCGGAAGCTGAATTCCGTCGTCAATTCCAGATTGGGGCGGAATCGCAGACGGACGGCAGGCTGAAAAATCAATAGATCGGCGGCCGGTCCAGCTCTCGGGACGGGGCAAGACGTCTTTGAGAGCCGGCTCGCTCAAGAACATCATTCCCCGCTTTAACAGCCATCTGCGCGCTCTTCGTCCAGGTGTGATTCCGCAAAAAGCGGTCTCGTACAACGAAGGGATCATGCGCCGTTCTGTTGTGTTGGATTGCGGCGGCAAGCTGGCCGAGCATCGATCGATTTGTGACGTCGGCAATGTCATAAAGGAATGCGGATTTCATTCCAGACAAGATACGCTGCATTTGCCCCATGGCAGGCGCAACGATCACCTTTCCCAGGGCCAGGGCTTCGAACATCTTCATGGGAGAAAAATAAAAGAGCGACGATGCCGGATACGGCATGATCACCACATCGACGGCATCGAGATATTCCGGCATTTCGCCGTAGGCGACCTGCCCGGTCATAATGATGCGGCGCGAATCAATCCAGGGGCGGACTTTTTCATAGGCCGGAGAGGATGCCAGAGAATTTCTGCCGATAATCAGGAACGAGACCTGGGGATTTGATTCCAGAAACGCGCACATCCGTTCCGCAAAAGCGTGCAGGCCGTGCCAGGATGCCTGCATACCTGAAAAACCGACGACCGTGTTGCCTTCCCGTGTCGGCCCCAGCAATTTTAGGCGCGTTGTTTTTCTTTTTTCGGCGTCGGGATGAAAGAGCTCCGTGTTGGCGGAGTTGGGGCAAACATAGAGCCGTTCCGGCCGGATTCCCTTTGCGGTCAGCAGGTTGGTGCATTCTCTGGAGATCGACAGAATGGCGGGGGCCGACTTTCTCCGGAACGTATTATAACGGATTATAAAATCGCTCGATATCTGTTTGTGAAGAGCAAGCTCTTCGATTGGCCCATCCGGATCTTCAATGTAGGGGATTCCGGCGATTTTGCAGGAAATCGAATAGGACAAAGCCCCGTCAGGACGGACCATGACAACGGCCGGGGACCATTCTCGAATGAGATGCACCTCCCGCGACAGAAGCAAAAGCGATCGCAATGGCTTGATCCATAGCTTTATTTTTCGGCTCAGGGAGGGTCGGGAACGACGCGGTGCCGATGCTGCTCGGGCGGCTGATGGTTGTGCCGAATTCTCCGGAATTTCGATATGGAAGGTTTCTGTGGCGGATTGCCTCATCATTTCTATGATCGCCTGCGGTGCCCTGAATTTCGGATTGATGTGGATAAGCGCAACGGAAAGCCCTAATCCATTCAGAGCCCGGCAGAGCTCGAATGAACGGATGACCGGCCCAACGGATCCGGCGGTGTAGGTAAGAAAAAGAATGTCCGCTTTGGTGGTCATTGCATGGAATTTAAAATGGGAATCCAGAATTGAATCATTCCACCCCAACTCCACATCAATTTAAAACAAACGCAACACAATTCCAATACCTACGATCGGGACCCATAATCCATATAAAAATAAAAGCGATAAAAATGGATAGTGTTTCGTCGAATAATACATTATACTTATACGGCTTATGATACATAAGAATCTCTCCACTGTGCGGGATTTTGCCCGGATCTGGTTTAGCTGGAAGCCGCAGGCCTGCGCTGTTTTTTCCGCCATTGTCATACTGGCCGTGCTCCACGCCTATCTGGCCACTCCCAAATACGAAAGCGTCGCGAAGATCATCGTTCTCCCAAAGACCGACGAAGGGGTTGCCGTAACCGCGGGCGTTTCCGAGAATCGGCTGCTCCCCGCCACCCAGGAAGACATCAATACCGAGCTGGAGATTCTCACCTCTCGCGAAGTGATCGCCCAGACGGTTCAAAGTTTCTTCGACCAGGGTCAAAAAATATCCCTTTCAAAGAAGGATAAGGGCTGGCATAAGCTGATCCTCGATTCGATCAAAAAGGGAATTAAGGGGGCATTCCTTTTTTTGCGGTTGGTCGAACCCCTGTCGGAATTCGAAGGTTTCGTGAAAGCCTACGGCGATGCCTTAAAAGTCGAGCCTGTTCCGCTTTCATCCGTGATTAATATTTCGTTGAAAGCGGAAGAGCCGGCCATTGCGCAAAAAGCGCTGGACCGCTACTTGCAGATCTATATCAAACACCACCAGCAGGTCTATTCGCAATCCGCGGGATTCAACTTTTACGATGACCAGGCCAAGCTGTATGGGAAGGAGTTGGGCACCACCGAGCGGAAGCTGCATAGCACGCAGAAGCAGATCGGCGTCGTCGATCTGGATCTCCTCAATCAGAAAAACGCGCAGATCCTGGCCAGCATGGAACAGCAGAAGAACATGCTCTCCCTTGAAATGGAAGAAACAAAAAACCGCATTCGACTCCTAGGTGCGGCCCTTGAGCTAGGCGGAGACGATGTGGCGCTGACCCGGGAAATGCAGACGTTTCCCGTCATCGCCGACCTAAACAAAGCTCTGGTGCCGTTGCTCCTCCGGAAGAATGAGATCTTAAAGATGTATACCGAGAACAGCCGCGAATATCAGGACATCCTGCATGATCTGTATCTATTCAAGGAACAGAAAAGGAATGAGATCCGGAAAGCGATCGATAATGAACGGATGGAATTGATGAGCCTGGAGGGACGGCTGGCGGCCTCCCGCAAGGAAATCGATGACCTTCAGACAAAGACGCTGGACGCAAACCGAAAATGGCAGGATGTTTCCGATTTGAGAATGAAAGCGGACCTGCAAGCCCAGAATTACCGGCTTTATACCTCGAAAAGGCAGGAAGCGCTCACCTATTCCGAGCGGAAGAACCGGAATCTCACGAACGTGAGTATCGCCAATCCCGCGACAATGCCAATACGGAGAGATTCTCC
>CAYVZU010000021.1:0-40011 GCA_964455935.1 uncultured Fibrobacterota bacterium | reverse complement strand
TTACAGCGGACGATTGTTGTTCTAACGCAAACATGACATTTTCGGAAATTGTATTCACATCGGTAATGGCATTTTTTATTTCAATTGCCGACGTCATTGCATTCTTCGTATTATCCCGAATTTCGTCAATCTGTTCCTTTACTTCCACAACAGAGCGCGCTGTTTGTTTTGAAAGTTCCTTGACTTCGTTGGCTACAACGGCAAATCCTTTGCCAGCTTCACCTGCCGACGCGGCTTCGATGGTTGCGTTCAATGATAGAAGATTTGTTTTATCGGCAATATCGGTTATTACTTCCAGGATCAAGCCAATTTTATCCGAGGTATTCTTTAATTGTTCCATGGCGACAATAGTTTTATCTGTCTTTCCGTGAGCCTCTGCGGCGCTCCGGACTTCTTTACCGCAATTTTCCGCAACCTCTTTAATCGACGAACTCATCTCTTCCGTTGCGTTTGCCATTATATTTACCGAGGCGGACATTTTCTCGGCGGCTGCCGACATATTATTTATATTCGAAGAGCCTCTCTCTACGGCCGATGCAACGCCAATGGCTTGCACAGTCATTCCTTCCGCGTTCGAAGCCAAATTAACAACAAACTGTGAAAATTCCTTTATTAATACCGATAGCCTATTGTTTGTGCTGGAGATATTTTCCACCATTTTATTCAAATTCATTCCCAATTCGCCAATACTTGTTATTGCCATTTCCAAACAGTCTGCCGTTGTATTCTCCTCTGATTTGTCGGCAGCTATACCTTTGATGTAAAAATCAATAAGGGTGTTTACTTTAGCCAGTTTGCCAAAAACTCCTATGGCAATTTTGGTGGTTCCTATAGAACACAATATCACGATTATTGTTCCCACAACATGAATTAATGCGGTTCTGTCTGCATCTTGCGGATTAATTATTATAGTAGTGAACATATAGAGCAGAGATACAACTAAGCCTGGTATAATACCGATTGTTATTAGCTTGAATTTTAATGGCATGATTAATTTCCTCAACCATTTAGGGTTATCTTTTCCCATAATCATACTATTTTTGCAGCTATTATCCCCAAAGATTCTGCCAAATGGCAGGTCAAAGGCTTGAATTTGGGTTTATACATTCATGAAAATTCTTCTTGTACTATTTAATAACATCTGTAGGGCCTACTGAACAACTCATCAGACCAGGTCCAACTTTACGCTGACGAGCATGCTCTCTGATTGATTCCATCTCACCCAGGCGCTCCAGAAAAGACGACAACATCCTCTGCTCGCGCAAAAGGCTCTGTTGTCGATATACCTCTGCAAGAACCAGTAACTTTCTATAGTGCGATGGGTCCGGTACCGAAAGGGATGTAACATCTGCCATCGCACTGATCGTTTTCAGGTTCCGCCCAACATAGCCAAGTTGCCGGCGCAGTGCCTTGCGGATCTGTCGCCAACTTGGTCGTCGATGACGTATGAAAGACAGATATGCAGAACGTGCTTTGCGCCGATACGTCCGTGGCTTCCGCTCATTCGTAGAGCGCGGTTCCGCACCCCAAAGCTTATCAATCAGCAACTCCGTCATCGCCCGAGCCTCATTGAGAATGCCCACATCGGTCGGATAGCGAATGTCTTGCGGCGCCGATTGTCCTTGCGAAGTTGACGGTTGAAGGGCGTTTCGAAATCGACAAATTCAAGCTCTGTTTGCTGCGGATTACGCGGGTTCTGGTACATTGTTCATCCAAGGATTTTGATTCTCAAGCACTTTCCGTGCACTTCCTGTTCGAACAATATACACCAAAAAGACAATTCCTCATAGACAAATCGCAATCAATAAGGGAATATTCAACGGGCCCTATTTACGAATTGAATTGTTGGTGACTTCGACGGCGGGTGTGGCCTAAAGTCATTCTTGGCATTCCTGAAACCACCGGGAATGAATTCGCGGCCACACATCAAAATTGAATTTGACAGGATGACAGGATTTTGTTGTCAGTCATGAAATCCACGTGATCCCGGACATCCAGTCGATTTTTACTTTTCCAAAAACCGCATCAGCACGCAAAACAAGAAGAGCGGCCCGGCAGCCGCCCTTCTCTGCTCACGCGCGAATTGAAACCCGCTCAGACCCTATTTGAGGAAGCAGACTTTCTTTACAACTGTCCGGCCGTTGGTCTTGAGCACCGCAAGATACACGCCTTGCGACTTGCTCCCGGTTCCAACAACGAAGGAGCCCTGCTGGTTCAGGCCTGATTGATAAAGCCGACTGCCGTCAAAACCACGGATTTCGATGCTCGCGTCCGACAGCTCGCTTGCATTGAGCCCAATTCCAAGGCTGGGGTTCGGCAGAATCCGAAAGGTGGCTTCCTTGGCCGTCCTGCGGCCTGTCTTAAAGCTATAGGAGACGGTGGCCATCACATTCGCCGGGCTGGCCAGATCGGACGCATTGATTGTCACGCGTACGGTTGAGCGTTGGGCGAATCCTGCGGCCGGTTTGTATGTAACCAACAGGTTGTCGGGCGAGCCGGTGATGGTTGCCGCAACCTTGACGCCATTGATTTTGAGCACGACCGAGGCCGCATCCACTCCCTTGCCCTGGTCGGTTAGGCAGAAGCTCATGGTCGTTGAGGGTGACACATTGGTGGCGCCCTTGGATGGACTAAAGCAGCCGGCCACGGGCGGGGTGACATCGCTTTGCGTGGGCTGGCTGGCAACGACGAACGCGTAGCTATCGGTTGCCATCGCATTGGCCGACAGACTCAAATCCGCCGCATCGATGCTTATGTTAACCGTGCTGCCATTCACAAATCCAGCGGCAGGCTTGTAGGTCACAAGATAGTCGGCCGGCGTGCCCGTGATGGTCGGGGTAACATACAGTCCGTTGACGCGCAGCTTAATGCTCGCGCTGTTTACACCATCACCTACATCTTGCACGTGGAAGCTGATGGTTGCATCGGTGGCCACATTGGTGGCTCCCTTGGCGGGGGAGTAGCCGCCTGCAAATGGAGGCGTGACATCGGCCGTTGGAGTCACCATCTGTCCTATGGGTTTGCGCGACACCACGATGTTGTCGAAAAATCTTTGCTGCTGCTTGATCGAGCCGGAATTCCAGTAGTTCTCGAAGAAAATGGCATTGATTGCGTACGCATTGTAGCCATACACGAAGTTGAGGTCCGACCTGCTTGCCTCCAGGTTCCCATCGATCCAGAACTCCTGAATTCCGTTGCTCATGCCCGGATCGTTCAGCTTCACATGGGCTTCGATGCAGAACCAGCGCCCGGAATAGGAAATGTCGAACACCGGGGTAATGCCCGAGCGATTGCCAAGCCACGCAAGATTGGCAAAGTCGTTGTACGTGTTGCATCGAACCGTATTGTCAGGGCTCACGCAACTGGCCGGATCGATCAGGAGCTGCTTGGCGCCGTTTCCCCACAGATGGGCGATCATGGCCTGGCCCCAGTTGGCATTGGCAAAAACGGTTGCGCGCGAGAGCTTGGCCGGATCGCCGTCCCAGCCGTCCTCCATTTTCAGATACATGCGGTAGTAGATCTCGCGAAAGTCTTCGCTCGAGCAGATTCCCTTGTTCATGTAGCCAATTGGATTGCGACCGAAACCAAGTTTGATGCTGCCGGCAGTGACTTCACCGACCTGGAAAATGGTCCGCATTCCAATTGAGCCATTCATTCCAACGCCACTGATTGGGGCGAAATCGCCGGCGTTGTTGTCGTATTCGAAATAACGGCCCGTTCTGACCAGAGCCGTGCCGTCTTCGAAGTCATCGCAGAAAACCCACTCGGGGTGAGCCTGCTGCCAGTTCGTGCATTCCCCTGCAACAACCGGGGCAATGCAGCAATAGAGAACCAAAATCATAAGCTGCAACATGGGGCCTCCCTGTTATTTTAATCGCTTCAATTTGGCTCTGATTTCATCCTTAATCCTATGTTTAAAGTCTATACTAAACGATTGCAGGTGTCAAGGAAAAGGCAAGTTGAGGAAGGGAAATCTGGAAACAATGCTCTCGGTCGCATCGACTGGTTCAGGACGGGGCTTGCACCAACTTGGCACGTTGGGGTCGGGAAACCATTATCTGGAAATTCAGGTAGCCAGGCCGGAGAATATTTTGGATTCAAACTTGGCCAAAGCCTTCGGGATCTCCCGTCCCAACCAGGTCATGATCATGTTCCACTGCGGGAGCCGTGGGTTCGGCCACCAAGTGGCATCGGACTTTATTCATGCTTTTCTGCCCGCCATGACTAGCCGGTTCCAGGTCCCGGATCGGGAACTAGCCTGCGCGCCTTTTCTCTCGCGGCCGGGCCAGGAATACTTTGCAGCCATGAAATGTGCCACCAATATGTCCTTCGCAAACCGGCAGATGATCCTTCACAGTATTCGCGAAGTCTTTTCGGACGTGCTGGGGAAATCGCCGCAGGATTTGGGTCTTCATCAAGTCTATGATGTGGCTCACAACACGGCAAAACTGGAACGCCACAGTATTGATGGGAAGCAAAAGGAGCCCGCCTTGTTCCGGTGGGTAACGTCAAGGGCTGATCATGCCATTTGAGTTCCTGGAAGAGATTGCACTTGGGGATGTGGCCTTTCGCGCGTGTGGGCGCACGCTGGAGGAGACTTTCAAATCAGCTTGGGATGCGGTCCTGTCCCTTATGATCGAAAACCCGGAGAGCATTGCGGATCGCTTGACCCGTTCCATTCAGGTTGAAGATAGGTTCGAGGATCTGCTGCTCTGCAAATTTCTTGAGGAGTTGATCTACTTCAAAGATGCGGAATCGCTCGTCCTCCGGTTGGGATCGGTGAAGATCGGCGGCATTCCACCCTCGCATATTTTGAGGGCCAAGGCAAAAGGTGAAGAAATCGATCCGGCCCGGCACCATCTGGGCCTTGATGTAAAAGCGGTGACTTTGCATGGTTTGGTCGTGGAAAAAACTCCGGAGGGTTACTGCGCCCAAGTGGTCCTGGATGTCTGAGAGTGCCTTGGAACCCTACCTTTCGGGGACATAACTACACAGGTTCCCATGAAACCACAAGAGAGAAATCCAAGTTAAGAATGAGGACACAGAGGGAAATCTTTCTGGCGCGCACCGCGCCGGAGCAGATCTTTTCGCTCTGTGTCCTCTTCTCCGGCCTGGGTGTTTCTCTGTGGTTTCATGATTCTTTCGAGCAGACGTGAGTAGAGCGCATCTCAAAAAGGATTGCGCGGGCCGAAGCCCGTGCGAAAACGACGCAGGCAAGGCGCGCGAAGCAGGCGTATCCGAGGGAGATACGCCGATGGAGCGCAACGAAGCTTGCGGCGTTTGCAGCCGGGCGATGCCAGAAAGCCTTTTTGAGATGCGCTCTATCCATCGACTTTGAATCCCTCGTGAAATATAACAGTACGTTGCGGAATAGGCCCATTGAAAGACAGAACGAAAAAGAATTCCGCGGCACACCCTCGTGCACCAGCCCTAACACATTCCTGAACCTGAATTTCCTGTAATACTCTGGATGACCCACAAGGCAGCAGCTTTGTGCATTCAGGCTTTTCGGCCGTGACAGAGCAAGTGTGGTGTTTTTTCCGATCAGGCTGTTTTTGCGGAAGCAGACAAGGTAAAGTAGAAGGTTGCGCCCTTCCCGATTTCACTTTCGGCCCATATACGGCCGTTATGTCGTTGAATAACCCTATGAACAATCGCCAGCCCAATTCCGGTCCCTGGAAATTGACTGTCCGGGTGCAGACGCTGAAAAGGCACAAAAAGCTTTTTGGCGTGACTCATATCGAATCCAGCTCCATTATCCCGAACGAAAAGGACTTTCCCACCCCCATTTTCAAGACTTCCAATCTCAATGCGGCTTTTGGGATTCTTGCCGGAATACTTCCAGGCGTTGCCAATGAGGTTACTGAGCGCAATATGCATCAACCGCGGATCAGCGAACGTCGGCAGTGTATTGGGAATAACAGCTTCCACATTTCTCGCTGGTTCTGCCTGTCGAAGCTCATAAACAACGGACTCAGCAATTAAAGACAAGTCCATTTCTTCCGGTTTCATCGTTTCGCGTGAGATCTTGGCAAGATTCAGCATATCCTCGATCAACGCGTTCATTCTATCGGCCGAGGCTGTGATATGGCGAATCAGCGATTTGGCATCCTCGTTCAATTCCACCGAATAGTCTTCCATTAATATCCCGCTAAAACTTTTCATGGCCCGCAGCGGCGCTCTGAGGTCGTGCGAAATGGAATAGGCGAAAGACTCAAGTTCCTTATTGGCCGCCGCAAGATCTTTTGCGCGTCGTTCCAAGGCATCTTCCATTTGCTTTCGTTCCGTGATATCGGTAAACATGGCCACGAAAAAGCATCTTTGCGAACTGAATGCCGAAACCGAGTACCACCTGCCAAGAGATGCAGCATAACTTTCAAAGCTGATTGGCTTACCACTGAGGGCGACCGATCCGTACTTGCCTATCCAATCCGTTGGGTCTTTTTCGATTCCAGGCAATACTTGCGTGACTCTCTTGCCGATGACATTGCCGGCTTTGAGTTTGGTGAGTTTCTCGAATGCGTCGTTTACTTCCAGAAAGATGTAATCACACGGTTCTCCATTATCGTCCAGTACGATTCTGTGGAACGCAAACCCCTCCGACATGTTTTGAAAAACACCGCGCAGTTTCTTTTCGTTCCTCTTCAGTTCATCGCTGGAGACCTGGGCCTCGGAGCTTTCCAGTACCTCCCATTTGCCGACATTATTCACCAAGGCAAGCCTGTGCTTCTTGACAATATTCATAATGCCCGCTGCATCAAGATCCTTCCTTGGATACGCATATATGGCCAGGGCATTGTCATCACAAATGGCTTCCTCACCAAAGCATGCGTACCCCTTGCGACTGGGCTTTTCGGGAATGACGTTGCAGGCAAGCCTTAAGCCGCGGAAGCCTCGAAAAATCGCAGCATTGATGTAGGCGGTAATTGCGGCTGCATCTTCGCCATCCATTCGGTTCAATTGACTAAATTCGGCCACCTGCACCTGGCCCGCTTTCATATGGCTATCAAGGCTATCTATCCCCTTCCTGAGCGCTTCTTTCGCATCGCTGGCCTCCATAGGAGAAGACACCACCCACAGGCATTGCTCGTTATTCTTAATTCCAGCCTCAAAATACGCAACGAGAAGGTTGGTTATGTCCAACCATGAATTGTAGAACAAACCAAAATGTGTTCCCCATGGAACATTCCCTACGCCGGGAATTCCGGATGGGCGTTTGTCAAAGTCCCTATTTCGCACTCTTTCTCCCCACAACTTGCCATTCACCGCGACTCATAGCGAGGGCAAATTCATGATTGTTCACCACGTCCATTATCTCCGCAACTCCGCATTGCTGCAATGAATAGGTGCAGAGCACAATAAGCTTTGTTGGGCCAATAACATTATTGATCTCCGCCTCATAGGCAGTGAAGTCTTCCCAGTCCTTCTTGTTGTCGATCCAATACGGCGCGCCGCTCACTCTTATTCCATCAAAGCCGTTCGACAGTGCGGAATTATGCTTTTCAATCCACATATTCAGAGTTCTTTGGAGGTCGAAGTTTCCGCCCTTCAGGTACCATTCCGTGTGGGGGAAAATTTCCATGCGTTGCTCATTAAGATATTTTTCAAATTCCGGAACGCTTCTCATCATGGCTTCCAGGGCTTCGCTTTTGGTAAGGAAATCCGATGTTACCCATACACAGAATTCATTATTCTCAAGGCCTGCTTTGAAGTACGGAACGAGGATGTCCAGCAAATCTTTTTTGGTCGTATAGAATTGACAAAAATGCGAACCCCAAGGAATACCGCCAATAAGGCTGATCCCCGATTCTCTGGTTGTCGTTTCCATTTTCAAACCCTTTCGGATTTAATGGCATTCAATGCCCTGCAAAAATAACGGATTTAATTGCTGGAAAAAAGCTTTTGGTCCAAAATATTGCGCCCGGCATTCACGCGCGTTTAGGGACGGACTTTGGCTATTGGCTTTACATCACAAGGCGCATCCATGGGAAATGATCGCCCCTTTGTGCCAGTCGGTGCGCCGATCCTTAGGAATTTCCCGATCGCAACCGAAGGGACATTAAGGCCGCTGATAAAGTGTGAGCATTTGTAAGCCAACATAGATTAAACCGCTTCACAGCATTGCGGCAGCCGGCCCGTTCTTCCACCAGCACGCGCCCGGTGCCTCCCGTGCCGGCTATTGGCAAAGAGCCTTAGTTCCACGCACGGAACGGCCTTGCGTCGGAATTGCGCGCGCCTGGTTTTTAGTCAGACCCAGCAGACCGTACCGCCAAAGGTTGATCGCGATTTACAATAGTATATTTCTGGCATGAAGGGGTTTTTCATTGCCAATCCGGCTCGTGCGCCGGCACACCGGACGGCACTGGCCAGTGTCCACCTCATAATGGAGCACGGGCGGATGGCGACTGCGCCGCTGTTGTATAGCGAACATCAGAGCTCAACAGGAGTGTCTCGATGGATTTGAGCAAAGACGACCGGCAATTTCTTCTATCCCTGGCCCGGCAAACCATCGAGGCCCGCACGCGCGGCCTTCCAGCTCCCCGGACAACAAGCGCGTCGCCGGTTCTCAATACCAAGTGCGGCGCGTTTGTGACCCTTCACAAAAAGGGCGACTTGCGCGGCTGCATCGGCTACATCGAAGCCTATAAGCCGCTGCTCCAGACAATTGCGGAGATGGCCGAAAACGCCGCTCTCAAGGACCCTCGCTTCAACCCGGTTTCATCGGCCGAATTGCCGGACCTTGATGTTGAGATCTCGGTTCTTAGCCCGTTGCGCACGATTATGGACCCGCAGGAGATTGAAGTGGGAAAACACGGCATCGTAATCGAGCAGGGCCAAAATCGCGGGCTGCTCCTGCCCCAGGTGGCGACCGAGCAAGGGTGGGACCGCGACACCTTTCTGGCCCACTCCTGCCGCAAGGCCGGATTGGATGCCAATGCCTGGAAAAACAAATCAACGACCATACGAATCTTCACGGCGCATATTTTTGGCGAGAAGGAGAATACCCATTAACATCTCAATCGAGCAGCGGAAGAACTGCACCGTTCTCCGTGTCAACGACGGAGTGTTTATCCGTGAGGGTGTACGGGAAATGCTGGTCCACATTCGGAAATTGAAATCCGAAAACAAGGCCCGCTTTCTCATCGACCTCAGCGGCTGCGAGTACATTTCCAGCGAAGGCCTGGGCGCCATGTCCGACCTCTGGAAATATTGCTCGGGCCAGCCCGGGGGAAAACTGGCGATCCTTCTAAGCGGAGACACGTCCAACGACGTCCGTTACCTGTTTGAGACCGTGGGCCTTACCAACCTGATGCGCGAAGGGCTGTTTATGGACCGTTCGGCGGCCGAACAGGCCTTCTTGTCGGGCGCGGAATAGACCGGACGGTTTCATCCGCCGCAACTGTTTAGTATTTTGGTGTTCGGTGCGGAGGTACAATGGACGCTGAGGAGTCGTTGGAGCAGCTTGGCGCGGCGCGCAAGCGTATTTGCGCCGAGATCGGCAAAGTCATTGTCGGCCAGGATGACGTAATCGAGCAACTGCTGATCTGTCTTCTTTCCAACGGCCATTGCGTGCTGGTGGGCGTTCCCGGACTGGCCAAAACACTTCTCATCAATACGCTGTCGCGCGCCATCGACCTCAGCTTCAGCCGGATTCAATTCACGCCCGACCTGATGCCCAGCGATGTGACCGGATCCGAGGTGTTGGAAGAGGACAAGGCCACGGGCGCGCGGACGTTTCGTTTTGTCAAAGGGCCGGTCTTTGCCAACATCGTTCTGGCCGACGAGATCAACCGCACTCCGCCCAAAACCCAGTCGGCGCTGCTTCAATCCATGCAGGAACGCCAGGTCACCTTTGGCGGGGCCACCTATTCGCTGCCCGAACCTTTTTTTGTGCTGGCCACGCAGAATCCCATCGAGCAGGAAGGCACATATCCTCTGCCCGAGGCTCAACTCGACCGGTTTATGTTTCTGGTGAAAATCGACTACCCCTCGCAGGACGAGGAGGTCCGGATTGTGCGCAAAACAACCGGCGCTCAAAAGTCCGGCGTGGAACCCGTCCTCTCGGTGCCCGAGATTCTGCGCTACCAGGACCTGGTGCGCCAGGTTCCGGTCGCGGACGGCATTATCCAGTTCGCGGTGGAATTGTGCCGCCGGACGCGGCCCGGCCCCAGCGCGCCCGATTTTGTGCAGCAATGCCTTACATGGGGAGCAGGCCCCCGCGCATCCCAGTACCTGATTCTGGGAGCAAAGGCGCGCGCCGCGCTTGACGGACGCCCCTCCCTTTCGTTGGACGATGTCAAATCCGTTGCCAAACCCGTGCTACGCCACAGGATCATTCTTAACTTCAACGCCGAAGCCGAAGGCATCAAACCCGACACGATTGTCGACCGCCTGATTCAGAGCATGCCTCAAACCGTCTAACGTTCAACGTCTAACGTCGATTCATTTCCGCCACCACGGCCTCGCGCGGGAACAGCGCAGCGGGGATTTTCTGATCCAGCCAGATCTCGAGCGAGAGCCTGCCTTGGTGAAGGAGCATGCCGATTCCTGAAATGGCCCGGCAGCCGCGCGCCTTGGCATGGCGGAGAAGAAGGGTCTCCAGGGGATTGTATACCAGATCATAGACCGTAAGGCCCCGGTGCAGAAGATCGGGATCGATGGGCAGAGCCTCGGTATTGGGCGTCATGCCCGCCGAGGTGCAGTTCACGAGCAGCTCGGTGTTTTTGATCGCGTTTTGCAGGTCCGGCGCCGAGGTGCCGCTGACGCCGCAAACGATTCCCAGCTTCTGGTTGAGTTCCGCGGCCAGCGGCTCCAGTTTGGCCGGCGCGCGCGCGGCCAGATGCAGATGGGCCGGTCCGGCCTTCATGGCAAAGGCAAAGGCCACGGTGCGGGCCGATCCGCCGCTGCCCAGAATCACCACCCGGCGGCCGTTGGGCTCATAATTCTCCTCGCGCATGGAAGAGAGCACGCCGTCGGGATCCGTGGTCGTAGCCCACAGCCGGCCTTTGCGGTTGTGGATGGTGTTGGCCGCGCCGATCAGTTTGGATTCGGGCGAGAGATCGTCGACCAGGCCGATGATGCTTTCCTTGTGCGGCAGGGTGACATTGGCCCCAAGGACGTTGGGCATGCGCAGCAAATCCACGGCGGTTCGGATCCGTTGGGGCGGAACATGGAGCGGAAGATAGGCGAGATCGGCGCCCAGTGTTTCCAGCGCGCGGTTGTGCATGAAAGGAGACAGGGAATGACCGATTGGATCGCCGAAGACAAACAGCAGTCGGGTCCGGCCGCCGATTTTGTGGCTCACGCAATTTCCTCGTAAACGATCACGCGGCTCCGGCCCTCGTGCTTGGCCTGGTACAGCGCCGTATCGGCCTCCTGGATCATCTCGGTTACCTCCCCCTGATGCGTATAGGCCGTGACACCGGCCGAGATGGTCAGATTGTGCCCCGGCATCTTTCCTTCATTGGGGAAGCGGTAGTCGTTGACGGCCTGCGCCATGGCCTCGGCCACATGAACGGCCTTGGTCAGCTCGGTCTGGGGCAGGATGACCGCGAACTCCTCGCCCCCGTAGCGCGCCACCACGTCTTCTTTCCGGGAAACGGCATGGAGGATTCGCACAAGTTCGACCAGCACAAGATCGCCGCTGACATGGCCGTTAAGGTCGTTGTACACCTTGAAGTGATCGATGTCCAGCAGAACCAGACTAAAGGACGCCCCGGAGGACTTGCAATGATGAAAGAGCCGCCCCATGACCAGATCGAAGTAGCGCCGGTTGTAGGCGCCGGTAAGGCCGTCGGTGATCGACTGCTCCACCGCATCGCTCAGCGTCTCGGGGTTGATGAGCATGGTCTTCTGAATGCCCCGTTTGATGTTGGTATAGAAATCCAGAGCGGCGACGCGAATTCCCACATTGCGGCCCAGTTTCTCGCTCATCAGGTATTTGTGTTCGAGAATGGATTTCCAGTCGGCCCGGGCTTTCTGTTCGTCAAGACGCACGCCGATCAGGGAAAACACGAGGTCTCGATAGAAGCTGTGCGGCCGTTTCCGCCGCTCCTGAAGAAGCGTCTCTTCGACCTGGACCCGTTCTTCTACACTGCCGACCTTCTTGTCCCCGCCCTCGAGTTCAATGACATCGGGGTGGACCAGCCGTCGAATATCTTCCAGTGCCGCATCGCCCAGACCGGACTGCTCGGGCAGCAGGGGGTTGATCTCGGATTGCATTCTGTGCCTCTGATTTTTAGCTTTGTTTGAACCTTGGGAAAAATAACTTATCGGATGGCCGGCCGGTTGTCAGTGTCAGACGCTGGCCGATTGCCACAAAGAAGATGGCACCCGGTCTTCTGTTTTCCCAATTCCCAATTCATAATTAATAATTCATAATTAATAATTCACACCTGAATCCTTCCCGCAATCACGGCCTCCGCCAAAAGCGCCAGGGCCAGCAGAACCAAAATGGCAGCCGTCAAATCCCGGCCCCGGAGCAACCGTCCTATCACGGCATCAAAATCCGCGGAGCCCGGTATCCATTCGGCCTCGAACAGCCTCGAAAATTCCCGCAGCGTTCCCGCCGAGGCCCGGCCGATTTCCGATTCGATCCGCGGGACATTGACGGAGACATGCAGCGTATCGCCGGCCGCGCGAACCAGCCGGTAATTTCCCGGCTCCAAGACGGCCGGAATCCGCAGTTCGCCGGCCCGTGCCACGCCGGCCACGGGAAGCCGCATGATTTTTCCCTGTTCGTCCATCCAGACCAGGGGGTCCTGGAGCCGCTGGCCCTTGGCAAAGGGAATTCGAATTGGCTGGCCAACACTGGCATGGCTGCCCCGGCGCAAAGCGCTGCAGGCGGCTTCGACGCAGCGGTTGATGAAAGGGACAAGAAACGCGCTTTGCGCAATATTTGTGGCCGTCTCGTCCGACAGCGATCCCGCCACCACCAGCAGGGGCCCGCCCCATGCACGATTTTCGACAAGAAACGGGGACCCGTCATCCATTTCGGCCAGAACGGCGGTTTGCGGCGCCGGAGTAAGACTGAAAAACTGTTGGAACAAAACATCTTCCCGCAGACGAGCCGGGAACCCGCTGAAGAGGGGATTTTGCGTCCGCAGCCGGCTGATCAGCCGAAAGCCCTGTCCAGTCTGGGGTGCGACAAGCTTGCCAACTCCCAGAGGACCCAGCAGCAGCCTGTTATAGGCAGCCGGGTCCGTGCCCGGGCCCAGGCCAATCAAGACTCCTTTCTCCTGCGCCAGAAAGGCGCGAAGTCCGTCTTTAAGGGCCGCGCCGGGTTGACTCAATTCGAAAAGCCAGACGGCGTCGTGTCCCGGGTCCGCCGCTTTCCAGGTCCGACTGTCCATGCGGACAAACTCAATGGTCTGTCCGCCCGCCGCGGAGGGGCGGAACGCGCGAAACATCGCCGGCAATTCGGGGCGATCGGTAAGAACCGCGACCCGAAGCGACGGCGGATTCCAAAAGTTGAAGTAGAGCCCGTTGTCGTCGGCCAGTCCGTCCGGAGCATCGACAAGGATTTTCCCGGAGAGCGATCCGCACGCCCTTAGCGGAACAACAAGGGTATCCAGCAACGGGAACGGTCGCGAGGACAGACGGCGCCGCGAGACCCGTTGGGAGCCGATGTAGGATTCCACGGATGGCGGCTCGGGCAGGGCCGCATTGGCGGCGATTCCCAGCCGTATTTCGAGACGGCCGTTTGGGCCTGTCGAACGGGGAACAAGCGTGAGCGAATCGGGCCAAACCTGAACCGGCGCGCAACCTGGCGCTTCGGAAAAAATCCAGTCCGCGTGTTTTCCACGAACCGCGGTTTGGCGCAGGATTTCGAGACTGTCGAGCGAATTGGCCTGAAAGTCGGAGAATACATATACCGCGACTCCGGGCCGGCCGGTTACGGTGATTTGGCGGCGCACCTGCGCCGCGGTCTGCGCGAATGCCGCCGGCAAATAAGAAGGAGCGATGGCCTGCAAGGCCCGGAGCGCCTCCCGCGGAGAACCGAGCCAGTCCCCGGCGCCCGTGGAAAGCCGTACGACCGCGCAGGGGGCCGAGGCCGGCAAAAAGGCCAGGAGCCGCGCCGCGCGCGCGCGCGCTTCTTCAAACCCGGTTGCGCTTGCGCAACGCGCCCGCATGCTGAAGGTGTCGTCCAGGATAAGCAGGTGGGCCATGGAATGAGCGGCAATGGACTTGCCTGGACCTCCGCGCAGGACGGGGCGGGCGAACAGAGAAACGATCAGGAGCAGAATCAGCATCCGCAGGAGAAGCAGAAGAAGGTCCTGCAGGTGAATCGTGCGCCTGCGTTTCTCCCAAATGCGGCGCAACAGCAAAAGACTGCCGAACGGCTGAAGGGGGTAGCGCCGGCGCAGAAGAAGGAGGATTACGACGGGAATCAGGATCAGCGGAAGAAACAAAAGCAGGTGCGGCTGGAGAAAACGAATCTCAGGCATAGCGCAAACCCGAGCGCTTTTGCAGAAATGCGGTAAGGGCTTTGTCGAACGGGCTGTCGGTCGTCACTGTATTGAGATCGACCCGGATTTTGCGGCACTCGCTTTCAAGAGCTTCGCGATGCGATTTCAGGGCGGACAGGTACTCTTTGCGGACGCGCAGCGGATCGAAGGCAATCCGTTGGGTCGTTTCCAAATCTTGAAATGTGGACGGAGAACGCAGATCGAACCGGTCCTCCAGAGGATCGAGAAGATGGAAAACGATCACGTCCTGGCCCAGGTAGCGCAGGTGGCGAAATCCTCGAAGAAAGGCTTCGAGATCCTCGAGAAAATCGGAAAGGATCACAACCAGTCCCTTGCGGCCCAGCTTGTCGGCCAGCGCGGACAGGGCGGACCCGGCCGGTTCGCCCGCCCCGGCCTTTGCATTGTGGAAAAGCGCCAGAACCCGTTGCAGCTGTCCCCGCGTGGTGCGCGGCGGTATCAAGGTTTTGCGAATGGGCCCCAGCAGGGAGGCGCCGATCGCATCGCGCTGGTGCAATAGAAGATAGGCCAGCGCGGAAGCCAGCAAAACGCCATAGCGGAGCTTTGACGGATGCCGGCCCGAAGTGAATCCCATGGACCCGGATGCATCCAGAAGGAGGTGCGCCTTAAGATTGGTATCGTCCTCGAATTCGCGCACCACGTAGCGGTCGCTTTTGGCGAACTTCTTCCAGTCCAAATGCCGGACCGATTCGCCCGGCAGATAGGGCCGATACTCGGAAAATTCCACGCTGAATCCGTGATACGGGCTCTTGTGAAGGCCTGCGAAGTAGCCCTCCACGATCATTTTGGCCTGCAGATCGAGCGAGTTGAGTCGCGAGACAAAGTGCGGGTCCAGTGCGTCTGCGGTCTGCGGCATGGAGCGACTCAGGCGCGCCCATCGGGGCCGGCCGGTTCGAGAGAGCGGGCCGTTTTGGAAAGAGCGTCGTCCACGGCATTGCGCAGCGCATCGAGCCCGTCTCCTCTTTTTGCGGATACAAAATAGGCATCGGGGAAGTGGCGCGCCAGGGGCAGCATCCGATCCGGACTTGCAAGCAGGTCGATTTTGTTGAAGACCAGAATACGGGACACGGCGCCGGCCTTGAGTTGTTCGAGTGTCTCCGCAACGGTTTTCCGGTGCGATTCCTGCTCGGTGCTGGTGCTGTCCACAACATGAAGAAGAAGGTCTGCATCGCGGGCTACATCAAGGGTCGATCGGAAGGATTCCACCAAGTGCGTCGGCAGCTTGCGAATAAAACCCACGGTATCGGAGAGAAGGACCGTGCCCGCTTTGGGCAGGTAAAATCTCCGGGTGGTCGTGTCAAGAGTCGAGAACAACTGGTCTTCGACCTTGACTTGGCTCCGGGCCAACGCGTTCATGAGCGTGGATTTCCCGGCATTGGTGTAACCGACCAGGCAGACCTGGGGCAATTTCTGGCGCATCTTGCGCGCCTCGTGGTGCACGCGCTCGATCTTTTCCAGCTTGTCCTTGAGATCCGCGATTCGTTTCTGAATGGCACGCCGGTCCGTTTCCAACTGGGTCTCGCCCGGCCCCCGGCGCGTGCCGATACCGCCGGTTTGTTGCTCGAATTTCGTGTGAAACCGCGTTAGACGCGGCAGCAGATGACGCAGTTGCGCCAGCTCGACCTGGATTTTGGCCTCGCTGGTACGGGCATGACGCGCAAAGATGTCCAGGATCAGATCGGTCCTGTCGATAACCTTGCATTCCAGCAGGTCCTGCAGGTTGCGCATCTGGCCCGGCGAAAGCTCGTCGTCGAAAATCACGAGATTGCCCTTGACGTTCCGGAGAAGATCCTTCAGCTCGTGGGCTTTGCCCTTGCCGATAAATAGCGAGCTGTCGATGGAGGGCCGGATCTGCAGGATCCGGTCCGCCACCTCGGCGCCGGCCGTGTCGGCCAGAAGCGCAAGCTCATTCAGGTGTTCTTCGAGAACCTGGCGGTTGCGACTATCGCTGCCCACGCCCACCAGTATGGCCCGCTCTTTGGGGGGCCTCCGGGGTATTTCATACATCATAGGGGAAAGATACACATTTGGAGGACCGGGGGTCGTGCTTTGGCGGCCCGGCCCAAAAAGCAAAGGGGCTGGTCGCGCGACCGTGCCCCTTTTATGATCCATAGAGCTCGGATTGGACGGTTCAGGACCGGTCCTTCTCCCGTTTGAGGGTCGCCATTTTGGAATCGACCTCGCCCAGCAGAAAAGTGAGCTGGCTTGCTTTGTCGCTCGCCTCCCGCACCACTTTTTCATCCTTGGCCAGGTTCTCGATCTGGACCTTGATGTCTTCGACCAACAGGTTGAGGCTGCGGATGCGCTCCTCGGCGTTGCGAACCACCTGCTTCTCCGCAGCCAGGCGCTTCATGTGCGTTTCCACCCAATCCACGTCCTTGGTAATCTTGTCCACCTCCGCCGAGACCGCGCTGATGCGCTCCTGGCCTTTGGCCAGAGCCTCGATGGCGCCCCGAGCCTCCTCGATCAGATTGTGCAAGCGGTCAATTTCCTTTCGGGTCGTTTCGACCACGTCTTTGCCCTTGACCACGGATTCGACCCGCTGGTCCATATCGGCCAGGGCCGTCTGCAGAGCCTCGACCTTACTTTCGACCTTCTCGACAATCGTTTTGCGGCGCTGCAGGTTCTCGATGTCCGACTCGACGGCCTCCAGAAGCGAGCGGAGGGCCTTGAACCGTTCTTCGGCCTTGGAAATCGTGGTCTTGCTCTCCTCGATGGAGGTGAGGCTGGTGCCGATTTCTTCGATAAACCCGCGGAATTTTCGACGCGCATTTTCGCTTTCCTTGAGGATCTGCTGGCTTTCATCGTGGAAGGTCTGGATCAGACCCTTGGCATTGCCGATCTCGGTCGTGAGTTTGACCGATGCGTCGCGCAACCGGTGTTCCTCGGCCGCTAGGCCGCTGCGCTGCTCTTCCGCTTTGGTGTAGAGCACCTGGTTGTCCTGCATAGCCTGATCCAGCTGCGACATCCGCTCGGAAAGCTCCTTGACGCGCTCCTCGTCTTTGGTCAGGTTCTGCATCTTGATGGCAATGTCCTCGACCAGAAAGTTGAGCTGGTCGAGGCGCTTCTCGGTCTTGTCGACAAGGGCCTTGCGCTGCAGCTGCACATTCATGTGCTCGTCGACCTCATTGGCCAGAAGGCCCAGATCCCGGATCTTCTTTTCGACCTCGCCGATCACATTCGTTTTTTCCACAAGCGAGCCGATCTCTTCGGCCGTTTTCTGCGAAATCACCTTGAGCTGCTCGAACTGGGTGCGCACGCCGCTGATCTCGTTTTCGCGGGCCGCCAGTTCGGTCATGCGCTCGTCCAGGTCGTCGGCGCGCTTAAAGAACACATCGAGTTCGCCGCGTAATGCCGTGACCTTTTCGCGGTTCGAAAAAACCTCCTGCGCCTTGACCTTGACTTCCTCGCCCAAGGTCCGCAGTTCTTCGATCCGCTCGGAAATCCGGGCCATCACCTCCTGCTTTTTTTCGAGATCGCCGATCTTAAGGCCCAGGTCCGACAGCATGCCGTCGGTCTTGCTGATGCGGTCCTCCAACGCGGTGACCAGCGTCCAATCGCGCTGCACATCGTCAACCATGGATTTGACCTTTTCCAGGCTCTTCTCGTATTCGGAGATCTTGGACCGGGTCCCTTCGATCATCTGGGCGTGCTTGGTGATGGTGTTGACCACGGACTCGGTGTTCTTGGTCATGGTGTAGACCTCGTGCGCCCGTTCGGATGCCTCCGCGATCATGTTCTTGTTCTGCTCGAAGGCGGCCTGGCGGCGATCGAGGTCCGCGGCCAGGGTCTCGATTGTGGTGATCTTCTGCGAGGTCTCTTTCATCAGCTTCTCGAAATTGCGGATCTCAGCCAAGTTGGCGCGGATCTCGGCCAGAGCGGAATCCAGCTTGGCCAGGCTCTTCTCGCCCTTTTGCAGCATCCGGTTCTGCTCACCCAGTTCGCGAATGCGGGCTTCCATGTCCCAGACCAGCACGTTGAGCCGACCGGCTTCCTGGTTGGCCTTCTCGACGACAAGGCGCTGTTGTTCGAGCGATTTCACTTTGCCGCGTACATACTCGGCCAGCCCGTTGAGGCTGTCCACTTTTTCCTTTGTCAAGCGGTATTGCACGCTTTCGCGCTCCCAATCGCGGACCTGGGCTTCCATCCGGTGCGATGCCTCGTCGAGAAACTTCAGCCGTTCGTCGATCTCGCCGGCCGTCCGGCCAAAACGGGCCAGCTTCTCCTCGACCTGGCTGACTTTCTCGACGGCCGCCGAGGCCCGCCGCTCGCAGTCCACAATGCCGTGGAGCTGGTCTTTGATCTCCGAGGCCCCGCCATCGCGGCCTTCGAGAATCTCCATAATCCGCTTGAGCTGTTGCTCGGTTTCGGTAAGACGCGACTGGCCCGCTTCGAAAGCGCGCACGCGGTTTTGAAGTTCGCTATTGGCCTGTTCGAGTCGCGCGAAGGTCTGTTCGTAGTCCTGCACGCGTTTGGCCTGGGTCTCGTATTTCTCCACGGCCGCCACCATGTCGCGCACCTCGCCGCGCAGCGACTGCATGTGTTTCTGCATTTCGCCGGCCTCACGCTGCTCGTTGTTGAGCTTGGCCAGATCCGATTCGGCCGAGGACAGCAGATTGTGCAGCTCTGCTTTGGTCGAATGAGCGGAGTGCAGAAGTTCCTGCAAGTCCTGCCTGTCGTCTTGCAGCATTTGGGCCAGCTCGGCCGGCTCTTGCGGGATCTTCCGGTTCTTGCGCGATAAATTCATGCTCCACCCCTGTCAGTTTGTCATCACGAACTCGCCGATAATCCGCCAGCCTTCCGACCGGCGGACCAGTTTCAGCGTTTTGGTACTATAGCTGGATTGCGTTGTCGTCTGATAAAGCTGTTGAAAGCGGACATCCATTCGCAGACTGTCGCGCGGCAGCGCAGACACGTCGCGCACCTCCACGCGCAGACCGCGGCCCAACGCGGCGAAAAGCCCTTCCTTGTAGCGCATGTAGTCCTCGTAGCCCATCCCCTTGGCCTCGAACCGGTCGGGCGAGTAGAATGCGCGGTACGCCGCGATATCGGCGCTTTGCCACGCGCGAGCCCAGTCCCGGACGAATTCGCAGGCGCTTTCCCGCAGCCGTTCCGGAGAGCCAAGAGCGCTGTCGCGCTCGGCCAGAAGGGCCTCGGGCGGAACGAATCGGCCAAAATCGGCTTCCTCGATTTCGGACGCGATATAAACCGGAATTCCGATTTTCGCGCAGCAGGCGATTTTGTCGAGATCGGCTTTGGTCATGGCCACGCAGCCGCGCGACACGGGCCGGTCGGTGCCATGGATCCAGATCCCCGAACCGCCCCGGCCCTCGCGGCGGTCGAAACGGTTGGGGTAGTTGAGAATGTAGGCATGGGACCCGTAAACCGCCGTATCCAACTCGGATGCGCCGCGCTCGCCAATGATCCAGTAAAGTCCTTCCGGGGTTCTCTTATCGCCTTCGGTCTGCTTGCGGCCCGGGCTTTCGCCCAGAATGATCGTGAATTCATCCTGCGCAATCCAGCCTCCGCGATCGGCTTTAAAGATTATCATTCGTTTGCGCCTCTTGTCCACAAGGAAGGCATGGGGCACAACGCCGGCCGGCAGGCCGGGGTCGCCAATCTCCGGCGCGATGGGGCCCGGCGGTTTCGGCAGCCGGCTGGCAACCGAGGCAATCGCCGCGGATCCGGTCCGGTTTACAAACCGACCTAGAAAGACCGCGCCAAAAAGCAGGAACAGAGATAGAAAACTCAGGGCAGCGGCGGCCTTTGGAACGAAGAACAGGGGCACATGATAGGCACGACGGATCGCATAAAGGTTGCGGAGTGTCCGCAGCCGGAACCGCAGCTTGTAGAATGGCGCCGCAATGAAGTTCGGCATCCGCTCGAGCGTGGCCATGCCAGAATTCCCCATAAAAATTAAAACTAATTGGACTTCCCATTCTTTTCAACAATTTCTATCCTGGCGCGCTTCTCGATCTCTTTGCGCTTGCGCGCCAGCGCATCGGCTTCTTTGACCAGCGCGGTCCGGTCAACGCCCTTCTGGGCCATCCGGCTTCGGATTTCGGATTCCTTGCGGATATAATAGCGCAAAAACAAACGTGTGACCGAAGGTTCCCAATTCGCGGCCGCGTATTGGTCCTTTTCGGCCAGCACGCGCCGAAGAAATTCCTGTTCCTTGGGCTCGAACTCTCCGCCGGACGCCAGAAAATCGGTGCAGCCCGCTCCGATGCTCTTCCGGAGCTTCCCGTAAAAGGAATCAAGAAAAGGGTGGCTCCAGATATCGGGATGTTCGTCCAGCACCGCGGCCTTTTCCAGAAGGCCGGGCTCGGTGATCAGGTGCCCCAGAACCTGCAGTTCGGCCATATAGGTTTGTTTCGCTCCGGAACGCGGCGCCCGGGAATCCTGTCCGGTTGAGCGGGTCTTCTTGCGACGGGCCTGCTGCAAAACACTCCGCGTCGCGGCAGAGCTTAATCGTAATTGGCTTTCGATGCGCTGGGCGTAACTCTCGCGCAGGGCCTCGCTTTGCACGGCCAGGAGGCATTCGGCCATCTCCGCCATAATGCGGTCCTTGGATTCGGGTTTTTCCAGACCGTGTTGCGCAATCGCCAGGCGGAGGCGAAAATCGATGAAGCTCTCAGCCTTTTCCAGCAAGGCGCCAAACGCGTCGGGCCCGTTCTGCTTGACAAAGGTATCCGGGTCGTCGCCTTCGGGCAGGCTGACCACCCCAATCTCCAACCCCTCGCGCGCCAGGACTTCCATGCCCCGGCTTGCCGCATTGATGCCGGCCGGATCCGGATCGAAGACCAGGAAAACCTTGCGGCAGTAGCGCCGGAGCATTTTCGCCTGCTCGGGCGTCAGCGCCGTGCCCGACGACGCCACAACATTGCGGATGCCGGCCTGAACCAGGCCGTGAAAGTCCATGTATCCTTCGACCACAATGCCCGCATCGGCTTCGCGAATCGCCCCGCGGGCCGCATGCAGCCCGTATAGAACGGACCCCTTGTGATAGACGCGCGTTTCGGGTGTGTTGATATACTTGGCCCCTTTTTCGTTCTTCTTGAGGGTGCGGCCGCCGAATCCAACAACAAGGCCGCTCAGGTTGCAGATGGGAAACATGATGCGGCAGCGAAAGCGGTCGTAGCTGGACTTCTTCTCTTCGTTCATGGTGACCAGGCCCGCCTGCTGCAAGTCCGCCATGGAAATCTTCTCGCGGGCAGCGGCTTTGATCAGGTAGTCCCAGGCATCCGGCGCGAACCCGATTTTAAACTGTTCGATGGTTTCGTCGGTCAAGCCGCGTTTGATAAGATAAGCATGGGCCGGCTTGTTGGCGCAAAGGCATTTGTAAAAGTAGTCTTGCGCAAAGCGGTTGGCGCGGAAAATCGGGTCTTCTTCCTTGACGCCGTCCTTTTCGTACCGCGAAAGATCGATTCCGGCCTCTTTGGCCAGGACCTGGTAGGCTTCAACGAACCCCAGGTGCTCGATTTCCATCAGGAAGGCGAATGCGTCTCCGCCCTTGCCGCATCCAAAGCAATGAAAAATGTTTTTGCCCGGCGTGACGGTGAAGGACGGCGTCTTCTCCTGGTGAAAAGGGCACAGGCCTTTGAAACCGGAGCCGCTCTTCTTCAGAGGCACATAGCGGGAAATCAGTTCGACGATATCAACGCGGCTGCGAATGTCTTCTTTAAGATGATCGGGATAGCGCACACAAGGAAGATAGCAATATCGGTCCGGCCGGCGGAAGAGCGGAAGGCAAAGACCGCGCCGGAAAATTCCGCGGCACAATGCCCGGAATAACGCGGCGCCGCCTTTTCAATCATGCCAACGCGGGTCGCAAGCCCATCGGCCCGCCGGGGGAAAGCCACATCGGAGAATTGCGGGTCCCGAATTCCTGCACCGGGACGAAGACGGATATTTGGAGCGAAACCGGACAGGACCGGCTATTCTTCCCGAAGCAGCTTCTCGATTTCTTCCTGGTTTTCCTTGACCATCATGAAATCGTCAATATTGAAGCCCGCCGCCTTTCCCGGTTTCCACGCCTCTTCGCTCTTGTAGAATTTCCGCTTCTCTAGTTGCGGTCGTCCATTGTTCCAGCGAACGATGCGCAGAATATTCTTATTATTCCCGTCGATTTCCTGTTCGTGGAGGACCTTGACAACGGTCTCTTTGATTTCGCGCGGCATGAGAGCTCCTTTGGTAATGTTGGGAATGCCGTCCCTGTCCCTGAATTGGCAGTATCTGGAATTTACAAATTTTTTTGCTGGTTTTTCAACGCATATCTTGCGACGACCGGTCAAAACCGGGCACTAGCAGGACCCGCACTGACCCGCGCTGTATTTGTCCTGGGCTTTCTGAACGACCTCCAGGACCTTGGCGCGGTTGAACGGTTTGAAAAGACAGGGGCAGGAGTGCTCTTCTTCGATCCGAACCAGGGTATGCTTTGGATTATACCCAAATCCGGTCATCACGACAAAGCAGGTCCGGGGTTTGATCCGAACCATCTCGCTGATGATTTCGTAGCCGTCCATTTCCGGCATGGCAATATCGGTAATGACCAGAAAAAAATCCTGCTGCCGCAGCAGATCGATGGCCTGGCAACAATTATCCGTTGTCGTTACCTGGTAACCATTGGTCTCCAAAAAAAGCTGCAGGAATTCCAGCACATCCGACTCGTCGTCCAGGATCAGAATGCGTTTGTTTTCCATCAGCTATTGCCTTCCAGCAGCTTCAGTAAAATGGCCTTTTGCACGTGAAGACGGTTTTCAGCCTCGTCATAGGCCATGGAGGCATCAAGGACTTCGTCGGTTATTTCAAGCCCGCGGTGCGCCGGCAGGCAGTGCGAAACCAGGCACTCCTTGGGCGCCCCGGCCAGGAGGGCGCTGTTGACCTGATAGGGGGCGAAGGTCAGTTTGCGGCGCTCAGCCTCGACTTCCTGGCCCATGCTGGTCCATGTATCGGTATAAATGACGTCGGCGTTGCGAACCGCCGCCTTCAGATCGCGCGTAAGCGTAATGATTGCGCCCGAATCCCCGGCCAGCGAAAGCGCGGCGGCGTGGATTTCGGGACTGGGTCCATATCCCTCGGGGTGGGCAAGCGTGAAATTCATTCCAAGCTTCGCGCAGAGGATCATGATGGAGTGGCAGACGTTATTGCCGTCCCCGGCAAAGACGGCATTGAGCCCCTTCAAATGTCCTTTGTGCTCGCGCAGGGCCTGCCCAAAGGCCAGGGCCTGGCAGGGATGGTAAAGGTCCGACAAGGCGTTGATCACGGGAACCCGGGCATAGCGGGCCAGGTCCTCGATCGTTTTTTGTGAAAACGTGCGCGCCACAATGCCGTCGGCCCAGCGCTCAAGGTTCAGGGCGATGTCTTTGACCGATTCCCGCTTTCCAATCTGGATGCTTTCGGGCGACAAATATAAAGCGCTGCCCCGGAGATCGTTCATCGCGATCTCGAAGGTGACCCGGGTGCGAAGCGACGGTTTTTCGAAGATCAGGACAATGGTCCGCTGAGCCAGGTTGCGCTTTGGAGATTCGCGCTTGCGGATACGTTCCTTCTTTAGCCGGTCCGCTTCGTCCAGAATCGAGAGGATTTCCTCGGCCGAATAGTCGCGCAACGAAATAAGATCGCGTTTCATGGTTTTCCTCGACATTTGGAGGCCTGCCCGGGTCCATGGCGACCCAAACCCCGGCCGGCGTGCGCCGGACGATGCCGGCTGGGATGCGAGTTTTACGGGATAGAAAATACTAAGGGCAACTGTTGCGGTCAAGGCGGATGGAAGGAAAAGCAATTAAGAAATAATAATTGGTAGATTGTAGTTTGTAGTTTCGGAGAAAACGCCAAGACTCGACCCTTGGATTGATTCGGGTCTATGGTCCGGTCATGAACTACTATCTGCAAATTACAAACTACTATCTATTAACTTGGCCGCATTTTCCGGCTGCCGGCTTAGGATGATGAAATCTGGGCATGCGCCGAGGGGCCTGGTTTCGGCTAACCCCTATTCCCTTGGCCCTATCCCCTGCTCTTTGGGCTTGCGGGTAACCCGGTCAAGACGGTTTACGTTGTCGCGGATTTCCCGAATGGCTTTTTCCTGTATCTTCCCGATGGGATCGGAATTTGCCTCTTTCTCCGGCTCGCCTCCGGCGATTTCGCTGATCACCTTCAGCTCTTTGCTGCGAACCTCGTCAATACTGCTGGAGATATCCTTGAGCTTGCGTTCGGCCTTTTCAATCGCCCCCTCCAGCTTATCCTTCATCTCTTTGGCCCGTCCGCCCTCTTTGCCGTCCACGATGACCAGGCCGCCCGTATCGTCCTGAAATTGTTGGGCCTTCTGGCGAAGCTTGTCATTGGTGTCGCGCAGCCGGGCCACGAGAACGCGGATCAGATTAACCACCCATGACGGCAGCTGTTCGATCTGGTCGTCGAACATCTGGCGCGTAATGATGGTGCATTTGGTTTCTTCCAGCGCCTGAACCGAAGCCGAACGTTTTTTGTCATCGATCAGAGCCATCTCGCCGAACAGGCTTTTGGGGCCAAGCTGAATCAGTTCCAGTTCGCGGTGCCCCGTGGGTGTCTCCACGGTCTTGAACACCCGAATCCGGCCGGTCTCGATAATGTACATGCCATCGCAATCGCTGTTCTCGGTGAAAATAATCTCACCGGGCGCAAACGTCTTGTCAATTTTCTTGTAGTACTTGCCCACAAAAAGCCCCTATGAACCGAGGGAACCCAGAACGTGATCGAGGATCCCCGCGGCCCTGCGAATCAGCGCCGGGGTCACATTCAGCGGGGGAATGATCCGCAAAACATCCGCGCCCGCTTTACACACCAGCAGCCCCTCGTGCCGGCAGGCATTGACCACGGCCGGCACATCGGTTTTTAAAACCAGGCCCTGGAGCAGACCCATGCCGCGTGCCCCGGAAACCAAAGCCGGGTGGCGCCGGCAAATTTTTACCAGCTCTTTCGAAAGCACGCCGGCAGCTGTCCTCGCTTTTTCCAGAAAGCCGGGTTCGAGCAATTTGCCCAGAACAACCAAACCCAGGGCCGCAGCCACGGGGCTTCCACCCGTCGTATTTCCGTGATCGCCGGGTGACAGGCTTTGGGCGATTTCCTCGCGCGCCAGCACAGCTCCCAGCGGTATGCCGCCGCCCAGGGCCTTGGCCAGAGTCATCATGTCCGGCTCAACGCCGAAATTTTGATGTCCCCAAAGCGTGCCCAGCCTGCCCAAACCGGTTTGAATCTCGTCGAAGACAAGCAGAATATTGCGTTCCGTACAAAGCGCTCGAAGCCCATGGAGCCACTCGTTCGAGCAGGGCAGAATGCCGCCTTCGGCCTGCACCGGCTCAATCAGAATCGCGCAGACGGATTGGGGATCGGCCGCTTTGCGAACGGCCTCGATGTCGTTGGGTGCCAGGTAGGTGAACCCGCCCACCAGCGGCTCGAATCCGGCGTGGAATTTCTCCTGCGCCGTCGCGCTCAAAGCGCCGTAAGAACGTCCATGAAAGCCGTTGCGAAACGTGATGATTCCGTGCTTGCGCGGCCCGAACTTTTTCCAGGCCCATTTGCGCGCAAATTTGATTGCGCCTTCAATGGCTTCCGTGCCGGAATTGCAGAAGAACACCCGGTCGGCAAAGGAATTCTCGACCAGCAGTTCGGCCAACCGCACACGGTCCTCCTGCAGGTAGAGCGAGGAGACGTGCAAGGGCTTGCGCGCGTATTCGCGAAGCGTCTTGGCAATATCCGGATGGGCATGACCCAACGCGTTAACGGCAATGCCGCTGACAAAATCGATGTAGCGCTTCCCGTCGAGGCCAAAAAGGTAAGGCCCCTTTCCGCCTGCGGTGACGAAATCCTGGGGTGGCGCCCAGACCGGGACATAATATTTCTTGAACTTTTCCGAGATTTCGTTTTGGTTCATTTTTTCTCCCAAGCCTTCTTCATGTTCAACGTTCGACGTATGACGTTCAACGTCCAACATTCAATGTTCAACGGCTATCCGACAATTTCCGTGCCGATCCCTTCATTCGTGAATAGCTCCAGCAGCAAAGAATGCTTCAAATTCCCGTCGACAATGTGTGTCTTCTTCACGCCTGCTTTGGTGGCCTTGATGCCCGAAAGAACTTTGGGCAGCATGCCTCCGCTTATCACTTTGCCGGCAACCAAACCATCCAGCTCGCTCGAATGCAGGGAGGAGATAAACGAGCTCTTGTCGCCCGGAACCCGCATGATCCCGTGCACATCCGAAAGAAACACCAGTTTCCGCGCCCGGACCGCAATGGCCACCTCGGCGGCAGCCACATCGGCGTTGTTGTTATAGATGTTTCCGGCCTCGTCCAGACCCAGCGGAGAAATCACCGGAATCACGCCCTGATTCACGTAGTCGTGAATGGGCCGCGGATCCACCGAGACGACCTCGCCCACAAACCCAAGGTCCAGCTTCTCGCCGGTCTCTGCGTCCCGTTCCCAAAACTTCTGCGAACGAATGATCGAAGGCCCCGGAAGCGTACGGGCCAGCATGCCGCGCTGGGTGATGGCCCGGACAATGGACGGCGAGATTTCCCGGTTTAAAACACGTTCCACGATTTGGACCGATTCGGCATCGGTGACGCGCAAGCCCGAAACGAATTTAGTCTCCAGCCCCGCTTCGCGCATGGCTTTGCTGATCGCCTTGCCGCCGCCATGGACCACCACGGGGTGCATTCCCACGCAGGACATGAAGCTGATGTCCGTAAGCACGCTTTCGGCCATTTCGGCGTTTTCCATGGCCGAACCGCCGAGCTTGATAACGACCGTTTCTCCCCGAAAACTCTGCAAATAAGGAAGCGCTTCGATTAAAACATCGGCTTTGTCGATGAGATTGTTAATCACGTTTGCCACTCCGCAAAAGGTTGGTCAAAAAGATACAATATTTGAAAGTAGGAATACGGAAGCACTCGCACGGGGGTCTGAGACGGCGCAGCCCTGTGGGGGCACGGCATGCCGTGCCCGTTTTGTTCCGGATTCGGTCCTGGAACGGACATGGCATCCACTCTCCGCAGTAATGCGGATTGCGGGTGTCATGTCCCCGCAGACTTCTGCTCTTTGGAGACCGTATTCTTCCCGCTCTGCATCGTGCACACCGTATCAATCCCGCCGCGGGTGTTGTAACGAGTGGTTAGCCTGAGATACGCAGGAGAAAGGAGCTTTTTGAGGTCGCGGAAGATTCGGTCCGTTACGTCTTCCTGGGTAATGCCGACATTGCGGAACGAAACGAAGTAGTACTTGAGGGATTTCAGTTCGACAATCTTGCGCCGCGGGACGTATTTGATTTCTACCGTCGCCACGTCGGGCAGGCCCGAGTAAGGACAGACCGCCGAAAACTCATTGGTGGAGCACTCGATCAACTGCCGCCCGCCGCTGTAAGGGAGCGTCTCGAGGAAGCCCGACTGAATCGCCTTGGGCGAATCGAACTTGAAAAGGCGGCCTTCAGGTTTGGCCATTTACACACCCTTACTGCTGCTCGTCCGCGCCAACATCCCAAGCCCCGGAACGTGCCTGCCCATCGACATCATCGCTGAATGCATTACCGACATTGACCCCGGCATCCTTTAACACCGAGCTTGGGCCGATGTGGCCGTTCTCGCATCCTTGCGTAACGTTCGTAAAATAAGTCGGCGCACCCATGGAAGGCACCATATTCTTGATATGGCCCGTCCCGTCTTCGGAAGCACAGTTGAATAGGGCGGCCCGGCCGCCTGTTCCCAAATGAAAGCATTCGGAGCCGTCTTTGGTATGACCGTAGCAGTTGACAAATTTCACCGATCCAGCCCTGACATCATCAGTCACTTTGTATGCGTCAAACCCGCTGTTGATTGTGGTGACGTTATAAATGTTAACGTAGGCGGAGGCGCCTCCAACCAGGGTCCCTATGTGCGCGGTATTGTAAACAAAACTGTTTATAACATAGCAGGTGTCGTCAATGGCGCCGACCCCGCCCGCATCCGATACGGTGATACTCTGGCGGGTACAGCCGGAGATAAGGCATTTGTCGATGCGAATGCCCTTTTCGCCGCTTGTGTAGATGCCGTAGTGGCTGAGGGTGCCGGTGTTGCGCAAGGAGATGCCTTCTATACGAACGTAGTCATCGTCGATGGCGAGGAGGCTTCCCCAATCGCCGGGATTGGTGACAATGCGATAGCCGGTGTTGACGATGCCTGTGTGGCGCTGGCTGATTCCCACTTCGCTGGGAAGCGCGGGCGCAAAGATACGAATGCAGTGTTCGGCATCGGTGGCGTAGCCGTTGACAGTCACCTTGGTGGGATCGGCGCCGTCGGCGTAGCAGGCGAGGTTAAGGATGTAGTTGCCCAATACCAGGTTCGCCGTGCCGAGGGAATCGTCGGCGTAGGCTTCTGCATTGGAAAGGCTGTTGAATACCCGTTTGATGCTGTTGACGGTTTTGGCAGTAACATTGAGAGGAAGGCTTCCGGTTTTGGTGATGACCGAGAAGGCGGTGGCGCTGCTGCGGCCGGAAATGTAGCAGGTGGAGGTGGTGTTGTAAGTGATTTTGTCCCCAACGCCGATGTTGTCGGGCTGCGCAACGGAGAAGGTGGCTGCGCCGGCGTTGATGGTAATGGTAGGACAGCCCGCCTGAAGGTCCGTGGTCCGAACGCCGACCGAGTAATAGACGGCTAGGGGAGCCAGCGTGAATTGATCGGCACCAATGTCCCAAGCCCCGGTCCGGGCCTGGCCGTCGATGTCGTTTGAAAACGCCAAGTGGCTGTCGGACGAGAGGTCCTGTCCGGTCCCCCTGGCTGGGTTGGCGGGGTCGCCAAAGAGATGGAAATCACCTGCCGCGGCATTGGCGAAAACAACGGCTTTATAGCGCAGGGCAACATCGGGCGAGGTAGCATCCTGCGAAAGATTGTTCGCGGTCTCTTGGATGCCCTCTACCACATAGTTGATGCCGCTTCCCTGGACCAAGTTGTTTTTCAGGTAAAGGTTGTTGTATTGCGAGTAGCCCGAAAGGTGGATGCCGGCATAGCTGCTGTTGACGATCGTGTTGTTGTAGACGGCGCCGTTGATCGGATGACTTTCCCAGTTCCAGTAGATGCCCGTGCCAAAGTTGTAGACGAGATTGTTGTGGATTTTGACCGTGGCGTTGTGGGCAATGTCGAAGTCGATGCCGGCGTCGTTGATGGCGGCGGTCCCGCCGCCCGTGCTGCGGAAGATGCAGGAGCTGACGCGATAGTCGCCCTCCCCTTCCATGCGGATGGCTTTGATGTCGCCATCGTCACGGGCAAAGGTGTTTTCGATTTGCAGGCCTTCGATGCGAATGTGGCCGCCAAGGACGAGGATGCCGCCGGTCCATTTGGCCCCAAAGACGATGCGATAGGCGCTGTCCGTCCATTTGCCGCTATGGCGCTGGCTGGTGCCGACTTCGCTGGGCAATGTGGGCGTGTAGATGCGAAGATAGTTCTGGGGACCCGTGGTCCAGCCCGAGATCGTGACAAGCTGGTTCCATCCCGTGCCATAGGTGTCGGGACCATCGCCGTAGCAGGCCAGGTGTAGTTGGTAGTTGCCGCCTAAGAGGTTCGTGGTGGCAAGGTGGTTTGCGTCGCCTGCGCCCGCTTCGGCGGCATAGATGCCGTTGAAGGCCCGCTTGACGGATTCGACGACTGCAGAGACGATACCGGGCGGCATCTGGCCCCGCGCGGTTGTAACTCGGTAGGTTGTGGCGCCGGTGCGGCTGGAGATGTAGCATTTGCGGTCATTATCATAGGTGATTTCATCGCCGACGCCGATGTTGTCGTGCTGGGCCACGTTGAAGGTGGCTTCACCATCGGTGATGGTGATGAGGGGGCTGCCCGCTTTGAGGTCCGCCGTGTTGATGCCGACGGAGTAGTAGACCGCCAAAAGGACCGGCTGGATAAACGCGTTGACGGGAGCAGTGCCTTGGTCGATTTTGGTCCCCAATGCATTTTGCGTTTCAATAGAGTATGTACCGCCTGGGCCGTCCAGAGCCGGGTTGATAATGCCTCCAAGGGTGATGGATACCGCTTCGCCCGAAGATATCGCCGTACCGATGCGAATGGTAAGGACCTGGCCGGATTTGGAGACGGTGGCGCCGGCATTGCCGGTTAGGTAGGCCGCCCGGGTGATGTCAAAACCCGCGGCAAATGTGGTTTTAATAGTTCCGTTGGCGGGAATGGGGTTGTCGGGAATGAAGGAGATGGTGACGTCGGCGGCTTGGCCCGTGAGGTACGAGCTATGCATTACGCTCGCATCCGTCAGCATGCCGGGCGCAAATGTCCTGGCCGGCGCAGTGCCTTGGTCCAGTATATTGCCGGATGCATTTTGAGTCTGGACCGAGTATGATCCGTCCATGCCGCTGACCTGAGGGTTGCGGATGTTGGACAGGACAAGGGAAACCTGTTCGCCTGAATTGATGGCCGTACCCGTGGTGATGACGACCGTCTGGCCTGTGATTGAGGCCATGGCCCCATTGTTGCCAGATGCGAATTGGGCTTGAGAGACGTTGAAGCTTGGGCTGAATGCGATGAGGATTTTACCGCCTATAGAAACGGCCGTTTCGGTAGCAAAGCTGATCGTGGCGTTGGAGGTTGCCCCAGCCATGAGCGTAGCATGGCTGACCCGCGGGTCTAACAGGAGGCCCGCGCTTTCGTCCGCGCCAATGTCCCAGGCGCCCGTGCGCAGCGCACCATCGAGGTCGGTATTAAAGGACAGTATTGCATCAAACGAAAGGTCCACACCCCCATTGCGCCCGGGGTTTGCGGTGTCCGCAACAAGATGATAGTCGCCCGTGGATGCGTTGGCGAATTGGACGGTTTTGTTGCGCAGGGCCGCATTGGGCGAGGTGGCATCCTGCGAAAGGTTGTTCGCGGCTTCCTGGATTCCCTCACATATGTAGTTGGTGCCGCCGCCCTGGACCAGGTTGTTCTTTAAATGGAGGTTGTTGTATTGCGCATAGCCCGAAAGGTTAATGCCTATATAGCTGCAATTGACGACCGTGTTGTTATAGACAGCGCCGTAAATGGAATTATTCTCCCAATTCCAGTAGATGCCCGTGCCGAAGTTGTAGATGAGGTTGTTCCAGATTCGGATCGTGGAGTTGTGGGCGATGTCGAAGTCGATGCCCGCGTCAGGCTGCTGGGCCGCTCCGCTGCCGGTGGCGCGAAAGATGCAGGAGCTGATGCTATAGTCGCCCTCCCCTTCCATGCGAATGGCTTTGATGTCGCCCTGGTCACGGCTAAAGGTGTTTTCGATTTGAATGCCTTCGATGCGAACGTGGCCGCCAAGAACGAGGATGCCGCCGTTCCATTTGGCCCCAAAGACGATGCGGTAGGCGTTATCGGTCCATTTGCCGCTATGGCGCTGGCTGGTGCCGACTTCGTCGGGCAATGTGGGCGTGTAGATGCGAAGGTAGTTCTGGGGGCCAGTGGTCCAGCCCGAGATGGTGACAAGCTGGTTCCATCCCGTGCCATAGGTGTCCGGACCGTCGCCGTAGCAGGCCAGGTGCCAGACTTCATTGCTGGAAACAAGGTTGCGACCGTCGGTCCATTTGTCAAAATCGCGGACGGATGAGGCAATGCCCGTGTTCTCATAGCCCCGTTCGGCATTATACAGGCCTGTGTAGGCGCGGTAAATAGACCAGGTGGTGTTGGCGGATACGCTGTAGGGACTGACGCCGGTGTCACTTTTTACCATGTATGAAGTCGATGAGTTCCGGCCATGGATGACCGCAATTGCGTCCATTGTGCCGTCGTTGTTGCGGTCGTATTGAATGACATCTCCCACGCCGACGTTATTAGATAGAGGCGCGGTAAATGTGGCCATGCTGGATTGGATCGTCAGCGCGTTGCCACCGGAGCCCTGGGCAAGCGGCGCGGTGTTGCTGGGTCCTATGGAGCGCCATTTGTGTTTGGGGGCCATGTCGACGATGCGAATGTTGCTGTAAGATTGGTTGCCGGCCAGGTCAATGGATTTGGCTTGGAAGTGAAGGTATTTGCCTTCAAGAAGCTGGTCCGAAGTCCAAGTGCTTACGTCTACGAAAGCAGCCCAATAGGAGTCAATAAAGACGGATGCCTCGCCTACCTTGATCCAGTCGCCCGTGCCTTGGGCATAGACTTCAACGCGAGCGACCTGGCTGGTGGCATCCGTCACAGTTCCACCAATGCCAAATTGAGCACGGTTATCCGCCCAGTCATAGGCCGTTTGGGGCGGTATGATGGTGATTTGGGGAAGGTCGGTGTCTTCGATGAACTGAAGATTTTTGAAGTAGCCGCCCTGGTCGCCTTCCAAAGCACCCGCATCGTTGAAATGGTGAATGCCGAGCATGGTAACGGCGTTGTAGGTCGTGCCGAATGTTGCTGCAATGTCCTGCGATAGACTGCGCATGAAGCTCTCTTCGGTTCCAAAGACATTCTGCGGCCGGGGAGACATGTTGACCCAGCCTTCGGCGCCAAACTGGTTGACGTACCGCCCCGGAAGGGTCCAGTGGTTGGATGCGTTGGCCGAGTATTTGAGCCATTTGCCCTGTCCGCCAACCGATTTCGTGAAAAGGTCTAGTGTAAGGCTGTGGCTTCGATCCAATTGGGTCCATTTGATAATTGTCTTCGGAGTGACAAACACGTCCGGAATGATCTTTTGGGCCAACGGTTCTGTAGTCCAGTCCTGCGAAATGCCGGAACCATGGTTGTTGAGATAAACCCCGCCACCGTAACCAGCGCCGGTGTTATCGCTGATCACAAGGTCCGCATTGGGATCCCCGCCGGGGTTGATGACAGACCAGTTGCCCGATCTGGCAACGGTGGTTTGCCATGGAGTGCGTTTGAATTCAATGCGGTCGAAAAATACAGTGTGTTCCCCATCGGCATAGCTACCGATAATCCCCACTTCAAACTGTGTCAACTGGCCTTCGGGCGAAACGAGAGGATCACCGCATCCTCCGCTCGCCGCCCGGTGCGATGCAAAGGGCAAACAAACCACATGCCATTCGGTGTCTTCGTATTTTGGAATCGACCAGCCCTGAAAATATCGACCCTCCTCAGCAGCTTCATGCCAATAACCGTTGACGAGGAAATACGCATGAACGGCTGTCTTGGGGTTTGTCTTTTTGTAGGCAAAGGTGAAATAAGATTGGCCGGTTGTGTTGGGAAGCACCCCGCCCCAGGCTGCGGATGCTTGATAGTTGCTGGAAGAGTACGGAATCGAAACCTGCATGGAGTAGTTTCCGGTATAGGAATTGGCCGGATTTCTTGCACCGGCAAAGTATTCCGGACCGGAGTTGTTTTCGTCGTACTTCCAACCCCGTTTACCGGTGAAGGCTACGGGGTCCTGCTCATCGTATATCACGGCATCGATATTTGCATGTTGTTCAATTGTATTAACGTTACCGGCCCGGTCTGTGACGGTTATTTTTATTAGGATCTTCCTTCCATTGACGAAAGCGGTACCCGGCCAGGTGCGGAGGTCGAAATAGCAGGTCCAGTCCCCGGAAGACGAAACCATGGGCTGCTGCGAAAGCAAATAGCCGGATGTGCCAACGGCTTCGACCAGCAACGAAGTAATTCCGCTTTGGTCATACGCCTTTCCGGTTAGCACCGGCATCAAGCCGCAGGAATTGTCCCCGGAAGGAGCAGTCAGTTGAACGGACGGTGCTATTCGGTCAACATAGAATTTCTGGTAAACAGGGCCGCCTTCATTACCGGCAGCGTCGAATAATCTGAAAGTGGCCGTATATTCGCCATTGGGTACCCCTTCAAGTGGGTAGTAAACATAAGCCCAGCTTTTACCGTCCGCACCTTGTTCAAGGCTTATGTCTTTTGAAAATTCGGGTATGCCGGTGCCCAGGATTGAAATCCGTGCAGCGCATTTCTCCAATGAACCAATAAAGAGCCGCGCCATTGCATGGTTTGCGCCATAATAGTAATGATCAAGGCTTGCCGCAAAGAATAGCGGTCTAACGTTGTCGGTCACAACCTGCACCTGCGCCACTTCATCTTTGCCGCTGATCTTTGCATAGATGTAGTTCTCGCCATTTAGCTTGGGCAAGACCACATTGGTAAGAGACCAGTTCCCCAATGCATCGGAGGTAGCATCACGCGAAACAGGCGGGGTCGGATCGGAGCTCTCGTTCAGCACAGGATCGTCATCGGACCATACAAGTATCTGGCTGTTCGCTGTGGCTCGCCCAGACAATTGATCAACAACCAACTTGGTTGTCGGCGAGTTCGGAGGATTGATTTCCACAATCGCTGCGCCATTGAAGGCCCCATAGATTGAGGCGTGCTGCAATTCAAAGCTGAAGGCGGCCACATGGTTTTCATCAAGGCTGGTGGTGTTATCCACGGCAATTGCAGAACCGGTTGGCTTACCGTCTGCATCCAAATTGAACATCTGCTTTTGAACAGTCGCAATGATTTGCAGTTCGCCCGTTGTTTCATCAATATAGTAGATATTGGCCAATCCAACTTTTCCAGCCGAAATGCCCATTTGGTCTATGTCTTCCCGTGTGAGATAGAATGTGAGTTGGGGCTTCGGATCCATAAAGAGCACGCCTGATGGCAGGATCTCCAGAACTGGGCCAATCGGGGTCTGTTTCAACTTTTGTGCGTACGGTGTCTCGGAAATGTCCACAGGGCAGACCGACGCGACCCCTTCGAATGAATGGCCTGCCGGAAAGGAGATCTTCGCCTTTGAATACGGGCTGTAGACCGTTGCCGAAACCCCTTGGTAGACGCGTATCCCAAGACTGATGTCCTGGTATACCGCCTTCTGTCGTCCCGTTGCATCGTCAAGCAAGCGGAGACGAAGGCAGTAAGGTCCTGTCAAGTGCGTCACATCCCAGTATCCCAGATGAGAACCGGTATGATACGCGCTGGCGATTGTCTGCCAGGTCTGGGCTTTATAGTCATAGCAGTCCAGGATATATCTATCAATCCCCCCGGCCGAAATAGTGCCGGTTAGGTCAATGAAACGCTGCGGAGTTGTCAGCGGGGCCATGTTCAGCCTAAACACATCTTGCGTGTTGATTTCGACATCGGCCGGATTCAACAATTCTACATCATCATTCGGGGATCCATCCAATTTCAACAGTGAAACAGTCTTCTTCGTGAACTCCAGGTTGGGGTTGCGTTCGAGCGCCCCAAATGGCGGCCAGAAAGCAGCATCGGGTACAGCAAATGTGTGGACCACTAGATCCTGATAAGCATTCCGAATCGAAATCTCATGAGAAGTGGCTTGGTACCCGTTGGGATTGAAAGTGAGAGAACCCTTGATCATCCCCCCGCTACTGGACGGGAGCTGCGGATCCAGAATCGTTGTCCAAGGATCACCCCGCGTTAGGGCCGTGGTGAATGATAGCTGGTAACCACTCAAGCTGACACTGGTCTTGGTAGGGCGTTGGTCCTCAACCAGAGTAACTGTAGGTATATTAGATCCCAAATAATATCTATCAGATTGCATATGGTTCCAGAACCAGGGGAAGAGATTAGCAGAATAGGTGGCACCCTCAGGTTTGTCGAAGGTTGTTGGGATAACCAAATCGTCATTATCTATGTACGCAGTGGAGGCATCGCTGTTGATGCGATCGGCCATAATATTGCCATATCCATTTACTCTGGGATCCGCGTTGGGTAAGGTCTTATAAAGTATTTGGTCGTAGGGCAAGCCATCCACCAGGCCCACGGGAAGCGCCGGACTCTTTGGGAAAGGCCAGACCACGGTTTTTGTGCTCTGCGCTTCAGAAGTGGCTGCAACCGTGAACTGCCCATAAGGATTGTAGGAATGATTAATACTCGTATACGTCAATTGACCGCCAATATCTTTGTAGATGCGATAAAAGTATTTACCTGTCGTTGGGTCAGGTGCAGGATAGTATGAATCCTTGATGTATACCAAATCGTGACCATCCGCCATTAAATCATCAACTTCATTCGTATTCCCTGCACCTTTGAAATCGATGCGTACACGACCAGACTGCGGTACCTTTTCGAAAGAAATGCGTATTTCCGGTACCGCTGCTGCTATCTGAAGTGGTTCGGGTATTGTGTTTGCCACCACTTCATCTTTTTGGGCTGGTCGATAGTGATCGGGGTACTCGCCATTAGCCTGGACAACATCCTCGAAGGACAGGTCCGCGCAGTCCCATGTCATATCATCCGCCAAAGAGGCCTGAAATTGCCAGTTCAATATAAGATTGCTGGAACGGCCTTCCACAAAGCCGGTAGCCTTTAGATAAGGATTCAAACTCCGGTCCGGTGTGGTCGTGTAGAAGTTCACATCTATCAGTTCCGCTGTCGAGGTAAAGCCATAATCACCCAGACAGTTTTCATCGCCTCTTATCTCAAGATAAGAGGTGTATGTACCACGAGAGAGGGTTGCTGTTGACGACTCCCGAGATATTTGTCCGGTAAGGTCAAATGCTCTGTCGCTGTAGGTTTCTTGATGGGTGCATGGCCACGGCCACACGTCAGGAGGGTCATAGCTGTAATGGAATCTAATTGTGACTCTCGCGTTGAACACTATGGGGCTGGCGGTTCGTCGAATTCTCACCTTGTAGTCATTTTCGGGTGTGCGTGTCCAGACAGGTATGGTCTGCGTTGCAGATGCTTTTAATGTCAGCGGGACCGCTTCGGCGGGGTAGGATATCTTGTTGCCTTCTATGAATGTTCGCCAGAGAATGTCGGAACTACCGGAAGTTGTGCCATCGGCTGAATTGTCGTATTTGCGATCGAGGTCATCCAAAACAACCGTTGCATTTGGAATTTCAGCAATGTTTTGTTTCTGCTCCGGGGTAAGCCGGAAAACCTGGAACACCGCCGTTTGCGGGGATGTTGGGTTGTCAGCATCCACAACTCGCAAAGTAAGCGTATAGTGTCGCACTGACCCGCTATACGGCAGTGGCTGTCCATCGTTCCGCGCGCCATCCCAGGTTATGCTCTGAAATGCATCGGCCCCGCCGGACTTCTCAATCGGACCTACGGTTGCAAGCAATAGCGGGGTTGGCGAATCATCATACACCTCAAGTGATGCATTTACTCTTTTATTCACCTTAAAATTGACGCTTATCCGGTTTTCGCCTGGGTTTTCAGGCCGCGGGGGGACCACAATATCACCAATGCTCTCAAAACCGGTTCCCCTGTTTGGGCTCAGGCCCGCTTCGGTAAGGAGCAAACCGGTTGTAACCTGAAACGAATTTGAGGCCTCCCAATCAACACCAGTCCCAGATTGCTCTTCGGCGCTGACGACTGCCATGTAAGAGCCATTAGGAACCTTCTGACCGGCACTATTTGTCATGTTCCAGGTATAGGAAAATATGCCACCAGAGGGTATGCCGGACTGTAGCTTTTCGAAAACCTTTTCCGCCAGCCCCGAACCGCTTACCCTAACAAAGGCAACGGATACATCGGCCGGGTAGTTCAAAATCTTGCACGTCACCACTTTTTGTTCCTGGCCGGCGCCTGGTGCGACCTGCAATTGTTCTATGAGAATGCCGCTGGAATTTGTCGTGGCTGTGACCGTGAAGGTCTTTGTTGCGATTGATGGTGTGGTATTCTGTTTCTCGTAAGCCAGTAGAAGCATGGTATAATCTTGGCCTGCGGTCAACTCGCTTGGATTCCAATACGCAATGGGCGCATCGCCTTGGGCTGAAGTTTGAACCGATCCGGTATTCGAGAAGGGGCTATTGGGGTCCGCCCCAAAACCTTGGCGGAGAAATGGTGCAAAAAGCCCCTCATGACTGCTTTCCTTTGTCTTCCATCCAGTGGATGCAAGAGTGGAAAGGTCGCTTGGGGGATTTTGGTCTGCACCCGCTTTGTAGTAGACCTCATATTTATCAAACCCCTGCGCCGGATTATTGGTTCCGATATTGGGGTCGCCCACAGAACCCATTATGTAGGTTTGGCCATTCAGGATGGCGCCGCCGCCGTGCGTTCCCGCGATCTCCGGCGGACGCGTGTTAACAAACAAGAACAGATCAGTTTGGATACTGTGAAGCGGATCGCTTAGTGTAACCCGTATCGTGTATCTTCCGCTTATTGATGCCGAACTATTCCAGGAAGCCGTTACGGATGGCCCGGGAAATGGCTGTGTGCTTCTGATCATAACAGGGCCATTTCCGTTGGGGTCATAGATTTCTATGCTATAGGTGAATGCTAAACCAGCCTGTTGTCCAAAACCGTCCAGCAACTGAACCGCAATGTCTACATTTTCGTTGTTCGCAACCACAAATTTGGACAGATCTGCTGAAAAAGCCGGCGGCGTATTATCAATCAAGATCTCTGCAATAGTGGGTGACCCCTGGACAGCAGTAAGGAAGGCGCTCGATTTCCCACTGTTTCCCGCATTATCATTGGCATATGCTTTGAATCGATAGACCCCGTCTGCCAAGCCGGCCAGGCTAAGACTCAATTGCCCGGCTTGATTTGTTATGGGCAGGGGAGTTAGCGCGAGAGGCGCGTCCGTCTGCGGAAGGACTCGCGCGAGTTCAAATGATATTGTGTTGGCATTGCTGAGGCCGCCAACTGTTGTGTATGTAAACGCCAAAGTCGAATTGCTGGGTACAACGCGAGGGATCGTGCCGCAGTCCACAACGGTATTGGAACCGACGTTCGCCAACGAAAGCACCGGAGGCGAATTATCGAGAATTATCTGGGGATTAAAGCCCGTTTGGTCAGCGGTTGAGAACAGATGTCCAACATCATCCCTAATTTCGACAGCAACGTGGTAGGTTCCTTCCGCTGCATTGGCGCCATTTAGCTTGTCGCCATACCAATCGAAATAAAAGGTTGGGAACCCATTTGGGACCTGAATCTGCTGACTGAAAGACTTGATCGTGTTCTGCAGCGCGGCGTCGCTGCATATCTTGGCTGTAACGTAAACAGGATTATTATCAGCAAGGCTACTGACGGCTATCCGGCAATAGCGCTTATTTGTCTCAGTGGCGCTAATTGAAAATTCCCTATTTGTAATGGAAACATTTGCGGTCGGCGCCGTGAGATCCGTGACAATGAATTTTTCGGGATCCGTGGGCACCGTTAGCCATTCGCTTTGGTTCCCAGCAAGATCGGTGAGTTGGAGGAAAATCTTGAGTTTTGCGTTGTCGGGAAACGTGCCGCCGGGCGTCCATTGGTATTGAAGCGGCTGGTCATCGACGGTCCGTGTTTCATCCGTGCCAGGCACAATTGTGCCATCTTCGTTCCGAATCTGAATGTGTGCTTGGCATGGCTCGGAGATGGGGATTGTCGCGGCAAGGGGATTTTCGGGGGCTATGTAGTTATTGATTGTGATATTCGTGCCGATTGAGGGCGGCGTCCGGTCAAGCCGCAGCTCCATAAATCGGATGTCATCGTTCGGCTCGTAGTATTTCTTTGTAAGAATCACCAGCTCCACGTGATCATCGTTAATTGGTACCCCATTAAATGTGCCGTCCCAATCAATGCTCAGGCTCTGCCATCCGGCAGAATATTCAGTATAGCTGCCGGTCGCCGGGAATTCCCAGTAGGGATCTTGCCCCGATTGGCTGAGATGT